>JAFMDL010000089.1 GCA_017857255.1 Puniceicoccaceae bacterium
TAACGGACAATTATGCCTGCTCTTGAACAGTGCGTGCGTATTCGGCGACAGATTTGAATAAGGAATCTGCAAAGGATCCAACGGAGACTAGCACAAGTTGTAGTTCGACATCACTAAAAACGACTGCCTCATTCTCGCGAAACACCTTTCTTACATCAATCAACTTACCATTCGGCTGATTGTCAGAACCTTCCGTATTCTGCGCACCTATAGACTTCAGCTCAACGACTAGTTCCCCTTGCTCGTCCAATTGAGCTGCTTTGACAACACCCCCTTGTTGCATCAGTACCTGCATCACAAATCCTAATGAGGTAATACTGTCTTCCAGTTCACACATGATACCATAGTCCTTTTCAAGCCGGTTAAACTTTTCGTCCAACTGCGCGGGAATGAAGATTTTTTGCAACTCTTGAGCAGCCTTCTGAGCATCGGCAGAGACATTCTTATTCGCATTGGTAGTCTTCACCAACGAGAGGAAAAAATGGGCATTATTCATAGCTGTGACGATTAGATTCAAAGAGTCTCCAATCACTTGGCGCACCAACAAATCTCTCGCATAGGCCTGCATTTGCTCAAAATTCTGGTGCCGCGGTGCGGCCGGCATGATCCGGGGCGCATTAACGTGCCGATTAAACACTTCTTCCTGCACCGCTTCTCGTGATGCCAGATTAAATGCCAACATATCAAAGTGGCGCTGTAGCCCGGACATGAACTGTTGCGCGATTTGTTGTAAGTTCACTTGCTGCGGTTGGCCGCCAGTGGGATTAGTCTCGGTTGTCATGGCAATCTAATTGGATACTGGAATTTAAAGATATAACTATCTAAACAAAGCATTCTCGCCGCTGGCACAACTACGGATTCATTTTAGCCCATAAAATCATTCGTAGTAAATCGCCTATAAACTCGTCTCTTCAGCTATTTTCAATAGAATGGCAACATGTGGGAATGGTTCGATATGCAACAACTCCTCACACTAAGCCATTGGTTTGGTGGTGCTTTCACTTTTTTTACAGCGAATGCGACAACCGTACTGGGTCTCACACTCGCTGTACTGATCATCCGCCGCGTCTTGAGTGAGAAACGAACTCCCAGTAACTCTTTTGCATGGTTCTTTATTGTCATCTTTTTCCCATTGGTAGGCGCAGTGCTATATTTCATGTTAGGCGGTCGCAAAAGCCGGAAGACGACACGCATCAAATTGGCAATTACCCAAGCAGCAAA
Source organism: Puniceicoccaceae bacterium (assembly GCA_017857255.1). Lineage (GTDB taxonomy): Bacteria > Verrucomicrobiota > Verrucomicrobiia > Opitutales > Coraliomargaritaceae > Lentimonas. The sequence continues at coordinate 1,222 of JAFMDL010000089.1, forward strand.
CTCACTTGCTACAGAAACGAACGATGACCACCTATCGCCACAAGACAGCCTTACGTACGAAGCAGGCAAAACGGTAACCACTGGCAATCACTTCGAGCTATTGCCTGACGGAGAGACTGCGTTTCAACGGTTCTGTGAAGAAATCGAATCCGCGCAACACACTATCCATATTGCCACTTACATCCTCAGCAACGATGCCACAGGTAATCAAATCGTAGCGCTTCTCATTAAACGAGCCATAGAGGGAGTGACGGTACGCCTGCTACTCGACTCTCTCGGTAGTTGGAATCAAACGCGTGCCGCCCGCTATAAAATACGTCAGGCGGGTGGACACGTAGCGATGTTTATGCCCGTGCTGCCGATTCAGACACATATTTCCTCGAACTTACGTAACCATCGAAAAATCGCTATTTTTGACAACATCCGAGCAATCACCGGTGGTCAAAATCTCGATATACGCTTTCTTGGCAGTGCTCAAACGCCCGACCGTTTTGCCGATTTCAGTGTCGTCACACAAGGCCCCGCAGTTGCCCACATTAATCGCATTTTTCTTTCTGATTGGGCCTTTGCAGCTAAAGAATCACCCAACAAATATCGCAAAATCCTCTGCCAAATCCCTGAACAATCTGGCGATAGCACCCTCGAAGTGATTGCCAGTGGGCCTGATATTTCAGCAGATCCGCTCTGGGAGAAAATCATTCAAATCATTCAAGAATTTAAGCGCAGCCTCACCATTATTACTCCGTATTTCATTCCAGACGAAGTACTCTACCAATCACTACTCGTCAAAGCCCACACTGGCAGTAAAATACGCCTTGTGCTGCCGCTACGCTCGAACCACTCGATCACTGACATCGCCCGCTATCACTACTTGCGTAAACTTCACACAGCTGGCGTTGAAATTTTATTTTATACTCCGCGCGTGCTGCACGGTAAGTTGATCCTTGCCGACAATAAAGTCGCACTCGCGGGCTCTGCCAACATCGATATGCGCTCAATGTTTGTGAATTTCGAAATCGCCCTACTGCATTATAGTCCAGCAGATATTTCGCTACTGGAGGAATGGGCATGTAATATCATTGAGCACTGTATACCCTATGAAACTGCAATCACTGATAAACAACTGATGCCAGCTAAATTAACTGAGAGTCTCGTGCACTTATTTGTGCCGCTACTATAATCATAATCACACAAAATCTCTTATCTAGAGCTACCGAGGTCGTTTCGCCTTGCTCGAAAGCAGTCCGACACCTATCGAAAAGGCTGTCATGACCGCCTTAAACGTACCGCGCATCTACACCCTGCTACTCAGTATCAGTCTGCTTGGTCTGTGCGCGAGCTGCGCACGTAAAACAACCAATGTCGAAGCAGGCAACCGCGATCAGGAACTTTTTATCGGCCTAGGCACTGAACCCGCAGCCTTGGATCCGCATATCACTACTGGTCTAACTGAGTATTCAGTGATGGTTGCTTTCCTCGAAGGGCTGACCACTTTAAATGCACAAACCATGGCTCCCGAAGCTGGGGCTGCTGAATCGTGGGAAATCTCCGAGGACGGTCTCCAGTATACTTTTCACCTCGATCCCAAGGGACGCTGGTCAAACGGTGATCCAGTCACGGCGCACGATTTCCTATTCTCCTTTGAGCGCATTCTTACACCTCTACTCGGTGCTCCGTATGCTTACATGTTGTTCCCACTGAGTGGTGCCGAAGCATTTAACAAAGGCCAACTCACCGACTTCTCAGACGTCGGTGCTCATGCTCTAGACGCGCGCACCCTAGTGCTCAAATTGACGACTCCCACGCCATACTTTTTGAGCCTCTTAGCCCACAATACATGGTGGCCTGTTCATCCACCCACTATTTTAAAACATGGTAGTATGACGGATCGTATTTCGAAATGGACTAAAGCCGGAAACTACGTCGGCAATGGCCCCTTCCAATTAACTCACTGGAAGCTCAACAACGAAATCTACGCCACTCGTAATCCATATTACCGCGCTCCGGAGTGTGTCACCCTCAAGGGCATTCATTTTCTGCCGATCAACCCACTCGCCGAAGAGCGCTCTTTTCGTAAAGGTCACCTGCATGTCTCGAGCACCGTACCTATTCATCGCATTGACTGGTATCGCCAGCATCAGCCGAAAAGCCTTCGTTTCGACACGACACTTGGCGTCTACTATTACATGCTCAACACCTCGCAGGGCGTACTCGCCGATGTGCGCGTGCGTAAAGCACTCGCCTACAGTATTAATCGTGAGCAGATTACCGAGCACATCTTACGCGCTGGGCAACAGCCCGCCTACCACTTCACGCCACCTAACACGGGCGGCTACAACGCCGATGCTCGGCTTCCCTACGATCCTCGACTCGCGCGTCAACTACTTGCAGATGCAGGATTCCCTGGGGGCGAAGGCTTCCCTAAATTCGAGCTTCTGTATAACACCAGTGAATCGCATCGTGCCCTCGCAGTGGCAATTCAACAGATGTGGAAAAGTGAACTCGGCATCGAAATTGAACTACATAACCAAGAATGGAAGGCCTACCTATCGACGCGCGAGGCTGGCGAATTTGATATTCTACGCGCTTCGTGGTTTGGCGACTACGACGACCCCAACACCTTTCTCAGCCTCGGCGAAACAGCAAACGGCAATAATCACACGAATTGGAGCAGTGCCGAATACGATCGGCTCATACAGCTGGCAGCACATACCCAAGACGTCGATGCGCGTAAGGCGATCTTCCAGCAGGCCGAAGCATTGTTGCTGGATGAAATGCCAATCATTCCGCTCTACTTTTATGTTACCAGTCGCTTAATTGCTCCATCCGTTCAAGGCTGGTATCCCAGCCTACTCGACAACCACCCCTATCAGGCAATTTCACTTCAACAGGCTCAATAAACCCTCATTCTCATGCACCCCATTCGCTGGAAACTCCATTGGCAAATACTCTTTGCACTCTCACTGGCCGCATTTTTCGCCTGCGTGCTGATGCCAGCCTTCGGTCAGGAATTTAGCAGTCACGTGACAGTCTTTTGCCAATTTATCGGCAAACTTTTTATGAATGCGCTTAAGATGGTCATCGTGCCATTGATCGTCGCATCCATCATCAGTGGCGTCATGCACCTAGGGGCCGAAAAAGGTGTGGGACGTATGGGCTTTAAGACGATGCTCTACTACACCTTCAGTGGTGCGGTGGCTGTGATTGTCGGTTTAATCGTGGTGAATCTAATCGGGCCTGGCCGCATCGACGCTGAAACTGCCACAGCCATGCTTGGTCGCGGCAGTGAAACCGCCTTGAGCGAAGGTCTGATGAGTAAAGTTGAAGGCCGCAGCAGCAGTGATCTCTTCGATATTTTTCTGCGTATGTTCCCATCGAACATCGTCGATGCAGCAACCAATAATGGCCAACTGCTAGGTGTCATTACTTTTTCGCTGCTGTTCGGAGTGTTCATTGGCAAACTTAAACGCGACCAACGAGAAGCGCAACAGAAGTTCTGGGAGAGCACGCAAGAGGTGATGCTGAAGCTCACTGATTTCATCATTCGTTTTGCGCCGATCGGTGTCTTCGGTCTGGTAACTCCGATCTTGTTCAACGCTCCAATTGCTGACCTATTTGGTGCAATCTTGTGGTTCTTCATTACTGTTCTCCTAGCGCTCGCGATTCATTTCATCATCAGCCTCGGCCTTGTGCTCAAATTTGTCGGCAAGGTCAACCCGGTCAGTCATTACAAAGCCATGACTCCGGTACTACTCACTGCATTTTCAACAGCGAGCTCATCCGCGACCCTGCCTCTCACAATTGATACCGTCGAAGAACGCGCAAAAGTCTCAAAGAAGACCTGCTCCTTTACATTGCCCTTAGGCGCTACAGTTAACATGGACGGCACCGCACTCTATGAATGCGTGGTCATACTATTTATCGCACAACTCTACGCCTCCACTGGCGCAATTGCACTCGGCATCGGCGATCAACTACTGGTAGTCTTTCTTGCGCTGACGACTAGTATCGGTGTCGCGGGCATACCAGCAGCCAGCCTCGTGGCGATTTCTGTCATACTGCCGGCTGTCGGTCTACCTGTTGAAGCGATTGGAGTGGTTTGGGTGACCGATCGCATTCTCGACATGTGCCGCACCTCGGTAAATGTCTTCAGCGATACCGTCGGCGCGGTCGCCATCGCCCG
>JAFMDL010000090.1 GCA_017857255.1 Puniceicoccaceae bacterium
AAACAAGGACTGGAGCACCATTACCACTCAGGTTAAACAAGCACTAGCGCAAGCCGAGCAAGCATAAGCTATGGGTTGAGTTGCCAAAAATAGCCTCTGCCTCTATCGACTCAATATGAATACCGACCAAAGATCTGCGAGTTAAAGGGCAGTTCGTCTATGTCTGAGAACTTGTCAGAATTGAGAATCAGCCTACGGAATTGCGCTCGGTTTGACTCAGTGAACTTAGGACTACCCTTCTTTGATCAAATAAGAGCCCCAGCCCTTTTCGAAGAATTCACGCTGCACCTCGGGAGTGAGGTCAACGGGTAAGGATGAGATCTCGACGCCGCCCCCAACACGACTGACGACAAGCTTCTCTTCACGATCTTTGGCTTGTTCTTCAATAAAGTTGAATCGACTCAAGTCCTCGACCTTCGCATCCGGACAGCGCGTGCCAGCTTCTGAGCAAATCGCTCGCGCCCCACGACTGCCGCCGCCTGCACTGATATAGTGATCAAGCGCCGTCAAGACCGCCTCGGATACCCATACCATGTGACGCCAGCGGAACGCTTGTCCTACCATCGAGGCGGAGCTGGCTTGCAAGCCATTCGCTTCGACTTCGTGGCGTAATGCCGTCGCGGATTCCAGCCCTGCTCGCACTTCATCTGCGGTGCAAATGATACCAGCGTTGTCACTCATGCGTGCCTGAATTTCTCTTTTAATTTCCTTCGGCTTGCGACCATTGCCATTCAAAAATTGATCCGCATCCTTGAGCGCACCTTCAATCGCAGCGCTGACGACCGCAGTATCCACGACTGTATCCACTTTATCATTACATGAACGCTTGATAGCAAGTGCCACGCGTTTACCAAAGACTTGACCGGAATTAAGCGCTGCACCACCCGGACGTGTGACGCCATGGCTTCCCGCAGCTTCGCCAATTGCATAGCAACCTGGCAAGTTGGTGCGGCCCCAGTCATCGATCAAAATACCCCCATTCATGTGTTGATTGTTCATCGCAAACTCCAGAGGCTCAGCAGCCAAATCACTGCCATGCATTCGATAGAGCTCAATCGCCAGTGGGTTCATGCGGCGAAGACGATCAATTGGTAGATCCTGTAAAGCCTCATTTTTTTCAAGATATCCGCGCACGTCGGGGTCGAGATTATCCAGTGAAAAAACATCTCCTTCGTTGACAGGCTCTGGGTTGTTCAAGAAGTCGAGATAAACCTTACGACCCGCCTGCTGCTCAAGAAAAACTGCGAGATCCAACAGACTGGATCCGTAATCCAACATCCGTGTGGAATGAAACGGCCACTGATAGCCCTTGCGGAAGGTATTCGAAACCATTTCGCGCGTCGTGCGGTAGAAGCGCTTCAAGAAATGAATCTCATTTCCATCCGCATCTACCGAATAAATACGTGGCATGACCTGCACATAAGTGCCCGATAAATTCCACGGAAAAGTCGTGCGTGGCGTGCCGATTCCAAACTGACTCTCAGTGATATTGCACAGCTTGACACCCGCTTCGAGCGCGAGCCCTAGACCACCATGACAATGATGTGGATACACGCTATCCCGATAGAGTTCACCAGGTCCGCCAGTGGCGATGATCAAATTTTCACAACGGATGAAGACGAGACCATAGGCATTGCGCTTCTCCTCGCGATGCAAGGCGATCACCCCGCAGACACGCTCTTCGCCATCGATCGTTTCTTTGACGATCTGAATACCACTGCAACTCGGCAGGATACGCACCCCTAATGTGAGTGCTTCTTCGAACAACACCTTCACCATCAACTTTGAAGTGCGCGGGCCACAACTTGTGGCACGGCCTGCTTCATCATGATCGGTTTGATAACGAAGGATCGCGCCCTGATTATCGTGCGGCAAAGGTAAGCCCATATATTGCAAGCCCCCCATCGCATCGATCGATCCGACCGCTTCAACGTAAGCAGTCGAGAAATCCATCGCACCGCCACCGCAGAGACTTTGCGCGTATTTCACAAAATTGTCGCCTTTGTAATCGGTGCTAGCCGTATAGAGCGTCTGTTTATCTGAGCCCGAGCAGGCAGACGTGCCCGCAAACAAGCCCGTACTGGCCACCAACACATCGACGCCGCGACGCTTCAACTCGACTGTCGCACGCATCCCAGCCGCACCACTACCGAGGACAAGAGACTCACAAGTGTACACCGGCACAGTCACGCCGGTGATATCTAGCGTCTGCTCTGAAGCGTCAATACCACGAACTGCTGGCATATCGACACGTGTCAGACGGTCAAGAATGGCTTGAGGGATAGCATCGATGCCTTCCTTGAAGTGTGTAGTCGTTGCGCTCATAGATTGAATAAATTAAATGGGTTTAGATGGATAAAAAAGAATCATAATGCCCAGGCACATCAGTAGTGCGCCCGACATGCGGAGGATAAAAATACGTCGAGGAGCGGCATTTTTGCCTAACTGGGCGAAGAATCCTAACGCCAGCACGCCCAGCAACACACTCCAGAGTCCGCGAGTACTATATATGACATTAATCACCGCCACATGCTGGTAACGTGCCAGAGTATAATTCAACAATAGCGCCTGCGCTGCCATGAAGAGACTGGCGACAATGATCGAAGACCAAGCCGAAGACGGCATACGCCGGATCGGTTCTCTAAAAAACGGTATTAGTAGACAGGAGAGCAATGCGTTTACCAAAATAGTAAGAAACAGGAACATCGGTACACCAAACCCGCCAGCGTAATAACCGACCATCGTATCCGAACCTGCAAAAAAGAATGAGCTCGCGAGGGCGAGGCACAGCGACCGTCCGACACGCTCCACACCATCACCAGAAAAACCCAATAAAGCCACGCCGAGCATCGATAACAACGATGCCATTGCAATCGGCACTGAGACAACCTCTGTGCCTAACAATACCGCAATCAAAACCGTAAAGACAGCCTTCGTCCCCATCACCGGTGTCTGCAGACTGACGTCACCAAAACGAATCGCGGCAAATGTGAAGACCTGGCCGAGAAAGAACAGTAGCCCCGTCAGCACAGGAAATTGCAGCTGTGACCACGGAATACTCCCTTTATGAGACAGCAACACGATAGAGAACACAGGCACGAATACCCAATTCATAATAAAGGAGAGTCGTAAAATACCAGCACCCTGCGACAGGGCACGCTTAGAAAGCGTCGCCGCCAATGCATAGCCCAAGGCTGCAATTGCTGTATTTATGTGAAAAAGTTCCATTTTTTAATTCTAATATAAATTTATTGACAAATTTTATCATCAAAGCAATAAAAAATTACATGAGTCCTATCGATCATACTATAGATTTCTCCATTGTGCGTGATTTACGTAAGCGTGCAGGCATGACATTAGACGACGTTTCGCAGAAATCTGGCGTCTCGATCGCGGGTCTTTCGAAGTTAGAACGCAACCAGAACATGATTGAGTTGGATACGCTCTATCGCCTCGCCCGCGTGTTTGGACTTTCCGGCACGGACCTACTCAAGCTCGCCGAATCCTGCTCCGCACATTGCAAGACAGCAGAAGCTTATACCTCCGGCCCCTTCGACTTCGAGAAAGTCAGCTTCAAAGGGATCGATTGCTTTCAAGCGAAGGCCAAAGCCGGCGGTAATCTGTCCAAACCCGAAGCGCACGGCGACGAATTCGAAATCTGCTGGCTACGCACAGGTAGCATCACCATCACGCTCCCTCGCGAGCAACACACACTGACGCCAGGGCAAGCACTCAAGTTCGATGCAGCTCTGCCCCACAGTTACGAAATCCTTGAAGACAGTGAGATGACCATCCTCCACCTCGAAAAAACACACCGCTTTTAGGAAGCAAGCTTACCCAGTTCCCAGTTAAAATCGAAAACAGGATAACCGAAAACCGAACAATTTTTTTATGGAAAACCTAGATAGACTTGCCATCCACACAATGACGACCAAGTCGTTGGATCTGCCCACAGCTTGCGCTAAATATGCCGCAGCTGGCGTGCCCGGAGTCGGACTCTGGCGTCAATGGCTCGACGGCCGTCCGCTTTCCGAGTCGAAGACAATCCTCGACGACCACGGTCTCAAAGCCGTCTCACTCGTGCGCAGCGGTTTCTACCCCTACTTGAACCCCGCCGATAAACATGCTGCGTTTGACGACAACATTAAGGCACTCGACGTAGCCGCTGCTGTCGGCGCGCCACAAGTCGTGCTCGTTTGCGGCGCCAAGCCAGAACTCAGCCTCGTCGAGAATCGCAAACACATTACCGAAGGCATCGCATCCCTCGTTGATTACGCCAGCAAGGTCGGCGTGAAGCTCTCCATCGAACCACTGCACCCCATGTATGCCGACTGCCGCAGCGCAGTAAACACCATAGGTCAATGCAACGACATGCTCGACCAAATTGGCGACGAATGGGTCGGCATTGCCGCTGACGTCTACCACATCTGGTGGGACCCCACTCTCGAACAAGAAGTCAAACGCGCAGGCAAGCGCATCATCGGCTTTCACGTGTGCGATTGGATGACGCCGACCGCCGACATGCTCAACGACCGCGGCCTGATGGGCGAAGGCTGCATCGACAACCGCGGAATCCGTCAACTCGTCGAAACCGCTGCTGGCTTCGCCGACTGGATCGAAGTGGAAGTGTTCTCGACACGCCACTGGGCAACCGATCAAGACGACTACCTCGAAAAAATCATCTCTGCATATAAGCTGCACGTTTAACACGCACTTACGTATCCAACTTTCAATTACATTTCCAAAAGAGGCACGTAAAAAATTTCCAAAATAGATATATAGGGCTACTCCTCTAGCGGTTAAGGCAGCCAGAGGACGATCAGGGCAATTCTAGGTTTGTATAGAGCAATACTAGGGTGGTATCCGCACGGCTAAAAGACTGTGTGAATATTTCCCAAACCATTTTCATTCTACGGATTTCAACGCATCACAATTAATTCAACCTCAAAAAATTATGAAAACACATAAAATAGGCATCATCATGAACGGCGTCACAGGACGCATGGGCACTAACCAGCATCTGCTTCGTTCCATCGACGCAATCATCAAACAAGGCGGCGTTAAGATCAGCCCGACCGAGTGCATCATGCCGGACCCGATTCTTGTCGGCCGCAATGAAACCAAACTCAAGGCACTGATCGCACAGACCAGCGTTGAAAAATACACCACGGATCTCGACAGCGTCATGACGGATCCGGCGTATCCGATCTACTTCGACGCGCAGACCACACTTCGCCGCTTCGCGGCCGTGAAAGCTGCTGCAGCGGCTGGCAAGCACGTGTATTGCGAAAAACCAACTGCAATCAAGACTGAGGACGCTTACGAACTCTATAAGATCTGTCGCGATGCCGGTGTGAAAAACGGTGTGGTGCAGGACAAGCT
>JAFMDL010000030.1 GCA_017857255.1 Puniceicoccaceae bacterium
TAGCCGCGGCCGACGCCGGATTGGTTGGTGAGAATATAAAATGGAATGCCTCGGGTGATGAGTTCGTGGATTGCATCTTTGACGCCCGGCAGCAGCTCGATTTGATCAGGCTCGCTGATGTAGTCGATGTGGCGAATGAGCGTGCCGTCGCGATCGGCAAAGATTGCGAGCTCGGGATTGCTGTGCGCGAAGCGTGGATTGAGCCAGACGTTTTTCATTCTGAAAGTGGGAAGGTCTAAAAGTAAGAAGGTGTGAAAGTCCAGAGGTGAAGCAGTGTCTCTCTTTTTAGAGCTGCAAGAGTCTTGGCAGTTTCGGCGTTTTGCCGTGAAATCTGTGGTAAAGTTTGCAGGCTCGCTTGATGATTGCTTGCCAAAGTTTGGTGTGCTTACGCAGAGATGCTTTCCAGTCTGTGCCAAGGTAAATCCGTAAGTAGCGGGCGGTGTCCGCTGAAGTGAGGCCGACATCCATCGCTGAAAAGAGCAGGGAGGCGAGGTCTTTAACCAGCCAGCGCTGCGGCACTTGTGGGCGGTGTTGCACGCGGTGCAGATCGATCAAATTCAGCGGGATGCTTTGGCCGGGTTGCCAGTTGCGGATGAGGTCGCGGTTGATCAAGAAGTGATTGATGTAGAAGTCGCGGTGGTTGATGCCTTGGCGGTGCATCGTTTGTCCCATACGAGCGACTTCGTCGATCAGCGCGCGTTTGAGTGTGACCCAGCGCGAGCCAGTGTAGTCCATCCAACCGTGTTTGAAATGCTCGAGCGTTTCACAATCCTCTAAGGCATCGAGCACTACAAAGGATTCAACTGCATGCGGATAGCGGCCACGCTCACCTTTGCCGAGGACTTTGGGTACGCGAACTCCTGCTGCTGAGAGTATCGCGGCGCTTTCCCACTCGGTGCGTGCGCTGACCACTGGTTTACGCAAACGGTACCATTCCTTGAGCACTTCGCTCCAACCACAACCTAGGTGGCGTTTGACGTAAAAATGTAATTCGCCAAGATGCACCTCGTAGGTGAGGCGATTTTTTACATGCCGATGCACTTCGCCGTCGCCTTGTAGGAACCACTCAAACGGGTCGGCGCCTTCGGGGAGGGCGTCGCGGAGTTCGTCTGTGAGTTCGAGGAGCATGGTTAAGAGACTTGAGGACTGATGTGGGAGACTTGAGGTGGGAGAGCTGAGGTGGGGAAGAATATGTAGCGTCTGAGCTTGCTCAGGCCCACGTAGGATTGTTCGCGCTGCAGGCCTGAGCAAGCTCAGACGCCACCTGGAGCAGCTTTTAGCAGGATGTGTTCAATGATTTCGGCGGCGGCTTGATGGCAGCTGTATAAGTCCTCTGCTGCACAATACGCCAGCGCGTTTTTGCTCATCTGTTGGCGTTGATCACTGTCCTTTATGAAAGTGCTCAGTGTTTGATTGAGCGTCTCTTGAGAAAATGGACTTTCGATGACTGCACCCGCGTCTGCTTTTAGAATATGTGGCGCATAGCCGCAGGTGTCGGTGGTCAGCACCGGCAATCCATGGGTCAGTGCTTCGAGTAGCACTTTACCAGCGGATTCGCTGTAAGCGGGGTGGAGTAAAAAGTCGGCGGCGTCGTAAAAACGTCCAGTGTCGGCGCGGCCACCGAGGAAACGCACGGTCACGCCCGCTTGCTTGGCAAGTTTTTGGAAGCGTGCTGGCTTGCCGTTGCCGATCACCCAGAATTCGAGCTGTGGCGCAGTTGATTGATTCGCACGTATGGCGCGCAGCGCACGGTCGAGCCCTTTGATGCGAAAGCCGGAGCCGACAAACAGGGCGACGGTCGCGTCTTGCGCAGTGCCGAGTTCAGTGCGTAGCTCTTGGCGGTTGTTGGCTGCTTCGGCCTCGGAATTATGATTCCGATCGACACCTGGCGGGAGTAAATGGAATTGCTCGCGTGAGCTGCCGTAGTGCTGGTGGAAAGCGTCGATCTCACGATCGGTCAGGACGAGTGTTTCGGGGGAATTGGCAGAGCCGAAGACTGTTTGCTCTAGCGCTTTGTAATAGCGGTGACGCGGACTCCATTTGAATAAAGCCGATTTGCTTTTGACGCGTTCGACATAGCAGGGGTCGGCCGCGAAATAGATGTCTGCGTTTGGGATGCGGCTAAAGGCGACGATTCCATCTAGCTTATGCTTCGGGAGCTCACGCTTGAGTGCTTTAAAGAAATGATCGTTGCGCGAGATGTTACTCCAGCCGACTTTTTCGAGGATGTGTGCGTGAATGGTTTCAGGTTGGTCGCCTTTCCATGTGCGGGTGAAGATGTGGACTTCATGTCCACGCGCATGCGTCGCCAACGCGGTGGATAGGCAATCTTCCTGGAGGCCGCCGAAAGGGAAGTAATCATAGAGGACGAAACCGATCTTCATTATGGTATGAGAGCGGCGGGAATGCGCTGCGGCAATGCGAAAAGCCGGAAGATCGTTTCTTCTCGTGGTTGAGGTGTGGAGCCGATCCTCCTCTATAAGCTAGACATTTGGCCTCAGTATCCTAAGTCATCAAAAATGCTGACCTTAGATGACCACCAGTTAATCATCATGATGCCTCAAAAATGTGGCACGAGCACAATCGAAATGAGATTGAGCTCTCTTCATAATGAGAGTGTTAGACCGAGGGCTTCTTATTATGAACCCAAACTTAGAAAGTATGTTTCTAAGCATGTTACTCTTAAAGATGCGTCGAAGTTAGGCTTTTCCCGTAAACGAGAGCACTATGATAAGGCCTGTTTTGTTCGTAACCCATAAGAGCGAGTGTATTCATGGTTCCTTTGGCAGGTTCGTCGGTTAGAGACTGCATTACCTGAACGTGGTCGAGAAGATCCAGCTGTTGATGCGACGGCAATTACAGCAGGCGCGTCGGCTGAAGAGCAACATATGCATCGTATCTTCTGTAGGCTTAAACTGAAGATGGATTCCGTGGGGTGGAATTTTTCACGCTATTTGGAGAAGTCGCCAAAGACTTATAAGCCTATTAGTAAATTTACTCACCGTAGGTTTCATAATCGTATGAATTTTATCGGTTACATTGAGCACTTTTGAGATCGATTATCTGGATTTACTACAGCGCTATCAAATTCCGGTAACGTCAGAGATGACGACGAATACATCTGCTGTTCCACTTTTAGAATGTGACCCGCATTCAATGAACGCACAGGATTATAGATACTTGAAATTCTATGATCAGGCTTCGATCGCCATCGTGAATCGTCTGTTGAAGATGGATTTCAAATACTTTGGCTATGAAATGCTTAATCCGAGGGACTTTCCTGATTCTTTGTGAATTAAGTATCCTCCCTTCAGTGGTGCCCTCTAGGAACTAATTTGAACCAAACGGTTGTGGGTAACCATCACCCTATTTACGTGATTTTGAATACGCCACTTGCCTCTGAATTATTTCACGGTCATGAATTCTGTGTGTTGTCAGTAATCACAGCGCTTAAATCAAAAGTATTATGTTTGGGAGAAAAAAGAAGAAATTGAGAGAGAAGGCTTCAGTCGCCGCGACTCGTAAGAAAATCGTCGAGATTGCGGGCACTTCTTCGGTTTTTGAACACTCGCTTTGCCGACCTTCTAAATTAGCTTCATTAGGTGCACTGGCTACAGAGGTGAGTAAGCGGGGGTTGACTGGAGATTTTGTTGAATGCGGTGCTTGTAAGGGAGGCTCTGCGGCGCTTATATTTAAATTGTTACCGGTGGATTGCCATGCTTGGCTCTACGATAGTTTTGAGGGTATGCCGGAAGTCAGTGAACATGATGATTCAGAAGCGAAGCAGTGGGAGGGTGAATGTGTCGGGCGTTTGGATGATGCGGTTCAGATCATGTCGGAAGCTTCGATTCCTCCGGAGCGCTTTACGATTCGCAAGGGTTGGTTTGAGGATACATTCAAAGAGCCATTGCCTCAGCAGATTCAGTATCTGCATGTCGACGCGGATTGGTATGAATCTGTGCTACTTACTTTAGAAACGTTTTACCCATTGGTCGTGGACGGGGGGCTGATTGTGCTGGATGATTTTGGGCACTGGGAGGGCTGTCGTCGTGCGTTTTACGATTATTGCGAACGTGAAAAAATACGCCCATTGCTCGATCGCTTTGAAAACGATCAAGCGTTTTGGTTTAAAGGTCGTGAACATAATAGAGACGGATGGACACACGAAGCCCTTTAACTGGTAACATCGTTGCAACCCCTATTGCGCGTTACCCATTGACTCAGTTGGTGAGAGATTGGGCAGCAACGTTTGATATTGATATCGGCGAAGAGCTTCAGGGGGTACATGAAGTCCGTAAGTATAGATGCCCGGAATCGGGGCTGAATTTCTTTACTCCAGGAGCGAGTCAGGGTTCGGATGCGTTGTATAAAGCTCTTGGCCAGTTCTCGTGGTATTATGCCCCGGATAAGTGGGAATACCACATGTGCTTGGAGATACTTCCCCCGAATCAAAAGATTCTCGAGGTCGGTTGTGGTTCGGGACGCTTTCTTGAGCTGGCTCAGGCGAAAGGGTACGATGTTAGAGGCCTTGATATTAACGAGGCGGCCGTTGAGGCCGCAAAGGAAGGTGGTTTTCGTGTGGATTGTGAGGAGTTGCGCGAATATGCTCAAGATCGCGAGGCGGAGTATGACTGTCTCTGCGCCTTTCAGTTGCTGGAGCATCTGCAAGACTCGCTGAGTTTTCTGCAAGATGCTTTGAGGGTGCTGAAGCCGGGCGGGTTGTTGGTTCTCGCCACGCCGAACGCGGAAAGTTTCCTTCGTTACCAATACACTTTACTGGACCTGCCGCCTCATCATATGGCGCAATGGAGCCTGCAGTCTTATCGCTTTTTGGAGACGGTCTTACCTGTTTCATTGCAGTCGGCTTTTTACGAGCCTTTGGCGCAAGATCATGTGGTGCATTATGCGCATTCGACTTCCAAGCACATCAGTCTGCGCTTTAAGGTCGGCTCGAAGCTGGTAAAGTCTCTGGTCCGTAAATCGATTGGATTGGCCTGCTCGATGGGGCTACGTCGTTGTTTTCGGGGGCAATGCATGTTGGTGGTTTTTCAAAAAAAATCAGATGGGGTGGTTTCTGTGCCGACGCAGGAGGTTGCGAAGCGATATGCAAATGTGGGCTGTGGCTCGACTTGGCACCCTGACTGGGACAATTATGATTTGGTCCCCCGCGATGTCAGCGTGAAGGCCATGGATATTGTTCAAGGTTGGACGATTGCGCCTAAGTCCTACGATGCGATTTATTGCTCACACGTATTGGAGCATTTGAAGCGAAACCAAACGAAACAGTTTCTGATCAATTGCTATAATTCTCTAAAGCCGGGGGGAGTTCTTCGGCTCGTGGTTCCGGATTTGGAGGGAATCTGCCGTGAGTATCTTCAGCAGTTGGATGCCGTGCGCTCTGGAGAAGAAACTGCGAAACGGAGGCATCAATGGATGACTTTGGAGCTATTGGATCAGATGGTTCGAACGAGTTCGGGGGGAGCGATGGCAAAGTTATGGGCATCCGGAGATTTGCCAGAGGAAGATTTTATTATCGAACGGCTGGGTGAGGAATCAGCGCATTGGATTGAGCAGCTCAAAAGTGAACGGACGGAGAGCTGTGAGGTTGCCGCCTATGAGGATGTGTTTGCACAGTTGCCCGACCTGAAAGGTGAAAAGGCACATGAATTTCGAGCGGGCGGGGAGATACACCAATGGATGTATGATGAGGTCAGCTTGAGTGAGCTGTTGTCTAGTCTCGGCTTTGAGCGTGTGGTTCGTCGAGATGGGCTTGATTCTTCAATCCCGAATTTTAAGAGCTACAATCTAGATACGAATGCCTCGGGCATCGTGCGTAAGCCCGATTCGCTTTTCATCGAGTGCGTAAGGCGGGCTTAGCCCTATGATGTCGCGTGGCGTCTACAGTGCGCTCTCGGCGAGTAGCTTCTGGTAGAGTTGTGTGTAGCGATCTGCTTGTAGTTTTAGATTAAATTCAGTGGTCGTTAATTCGCGAGCGCCAGCTCCTAGATTTTTGAGTTCTTCAGAATTGGATAGGGCATGGTTGATGGCCGCAGAGAGTTTGTTGATGTCCTGATCTGGGACCAAATATCCCGAGACTCCCTCACGGACCATTTCGGGCAATCCTCCGACGTTAAATGCAATCACTGGTGTTTGGCATGCCATCGACTCTAAGACGGTGTTGGGGAGGTTGTCCTGTCGAGAGGGGCAGATGAAAACATCACAGGCGGAGTAGAATAGACTTAACAGACGGTCGTCTCGTAATGAGCCTAGGTCGATCTGGTTATTGTTAGGCAGAGTTTCGCTACTGCTGCCGACAGTTAAAAGAATAGGTGCCACTTTCCCTTCGAGTGCATATAGTGCTTGTTGCAGAGCGGCAATGCCTTTGCGAGGATCAGAAATCGAGTCTGCGATAAATCCGATGACTTTTTGGTCTGGATTGATGCCCAGCGCTTTTTTGGCTGTGCTTGTGTCGATCGGAGAAAAGACAGTTGTGTCTAATCCGCATGGAATATGAATGCTTTCAAATTTATTGGTAAGCGCACTTTCTTTACATTGATCGACCATCCATTTCGAAGGCCCTACGAATATCAGTCTCCTAGGATCTACTTCACAAAGTGCGGTTTCTTTTACACGATATGCATGTTGTTCCCACTTGGTGCGTTCATCGTTTATTTCATCTTCAAGGGGAGTGAAGTGCCAGGCGCCTTGTGTCGGATTTATATCGTGAAGCGTCCAGACTATCGGGCATTTCTTTGTTAGCTCCGGAAGGGCGGTCGGCCAATCCAAGAAATCTCCCATCCAGTGAAAATTGTAGATGTTGGGGAGCTCTTTGGAACGAAAGTATTCACTATTTCCCCAGCTCTCAGGGTTTGTCGCGCAAGTTTTGCTCCCCTGGAAGGCTCGTCTGAAAAATCTTCTATCATTTTTCTTTCGGAAACTGAAGAGTTTCTTTTTTCGCTTTGGTTTCAGCCAATTTGTGAGTGCTGGAGTCTCTGGGGCGGGTATGCGCGCCTGAATCCAGTGAGAGTTCTGCTTAGTGCTGAGTAGTCCTTGGTGGAGGCGGTAGCCCGCACGGCCCGCTCCTCCGTTTAGTGGAGCAGATGAAATATGGTGAACCGTTCTGTTACTTGCTGGCATTAGGGGGAAGTTAGCGGGGCAATGGTTCGCGGTGTGTGTCGCTTGCTAAATTCACTGGCATTTGTGTGTGATTAGATTGATTTTTTTCACTCACTAGTGTGATCTAGATCAAAAGTCTCCTGTGGGATTTTAATAGATGCATCATATGGAGCGATTAGAAAAATATTCGATTACGGTGATAATCCCGACTCGGAATTCGATGCCCGAGCTGGAAGCGCATGTTCATGCCTTGAATGACTGGCTCCATCGGGTGCGTCAAGTTATTGTCGTTGATAGTGATTCGAGTGACGGCACGCTTGAATATCTACAGGAGAATTTAAAGCATGAGTGTGTGGAGTTCTTAAATCATCCACCGGGTTTGTATGAGTCTTGGAATGCGGCGATTAAACGTGCGGGTTCGAAATTCACTTATATTGCGACGGTAAATGATTTCATGCCTTTCGAAACTTTGGTGCGTCTTTATTCTGAAGCAGAGCGATTGGCGGCAGATGTGGTTGTGAGTGCACCGGAAATTGTCTACGAGGATTCGACCTCGAAGCACCGAAAGTGGCCGATTCATTCTTTTTTGGAGAAGTCTGTGCCGAAGGAGACTTACCTGTTTCAACCATTGGAACTTCTTGCGTGGAACTCCATCGATCTGCCTGGGACGCTGATTGGCAGCTCTGCGAGTAATTTGTATCGATCAGTGGCATTGCAAGAGAACCCATTTCCTTATGATTATGGTCATGCGGGTGACTCGGCATGGGCAGTTGCGCAGGCATTGTCTCTTCGTTGGGCTGTTGTTCCGGATGTGGCTTCAAACTTTCAGTGTCATGTTGGGCAGGGTAGCGGTCGAGGACAGGGGCGCCGATTGCGTGCTCAGCTGCATGCTCTTTCTTGTCGTCAGGTTGAGTGTGCCGAAGGTGAGCTGGCGACGGCTGGTGTTGAGGCGGAAATTTTGAATGCACTGAGGTATTTGTTTCGTTTGTGGGAGCGTAAAGAGCAGGCTGTTTCAGGGTATCAGGCCTATCGTAAGCGCAGAGTGCCTTGGGTGATTTTCCCTCGCGCATGGATGCTACGTTCTAGTAAAAACCGAGCTGATTTAGAAATACGCCATCAAGTTGAAGTTGTTCTGGCGAAGGCCGGAGATTTGTATTGTTATGAACAGTAACAATGTTTTGGTGTGGAAGCCTTGGTTGTTCTCTCTGCTCTGAGAAATGCGTGGATGATCAGTTAATTGGAATACTATGAATGATTCATCGTCTCAGTTTACCTCGCCTGAATTGTCTGTGCTGATCAGCACCTTCGATGATCGTGACTTCGTGGAGAAGAAGCTGCTGGAGGTTGAGGCTCAGGTTGTTTTCGAACGGGTGGAATTCATCTTCATTTAGCCAAATTCTGCTGGAAGTGAACGTGATCTGCTTGAGCCTTTCTGTGAGAAGCATGCTAACTGCAGATTGATTAAACTAGATCAGCGAATCACTCTGTATCAGCCATGGAATCTTGGCTGGGAGGCTGCTTCGGCCCCGCTTGTATGCATTTCGAATATGGATTACGCGATGCACCCCGAGTTACTGGAGCGAGTGATTGCGGGAATGGCTCGAAATGCTTGGGATGTGGCTACCGTTTTGATTGCGAAGCAAGTTATCGATGAGGATATGAATTCATGGGAACAGCAACGCTTGCGACTATTAGAGTTATGTACACGGCCCGGGCCTTTTTTCGTTTGGAGGACTGAGCTGAAAGAGTCCCTCGGGATGTTTGACGAACGTCTTGAGCGAATTGGTGATAAGGATTTTTGGGCTCGCATTGATTCTACTGACCTTAACGTGGGTTTGATATCTGAGGCTCTCTATCTGATCGTATTCGCGAATTACTTCATTTATATGCTGAGAAAGGTAGTGCTGTTGAAGCATTCGAGTGCCTTCAGGCTGGGCGCCTGCCTTGGTATTGCCGTCCGATGGGATGGTCTTGTCGGTCGCGTAAGTAGCGTATTAACACCCAGATTAAAGAACTTAGTGGATTACTCCGACAGCAGGTTTTGAATGAATCAAAATGTGTCCGTTCTTGCTCTGTGAGTGAGGTTGAGTAGACGATTCTACATGAAGAGGGTGAACTTATGACGCTTGAAGAATATCAGAATAGTGGCGGGATTGCTTTGGATGACCAAATTTTGCTGGTGGGTAATTCTGGATTATACCGTAATTTTTTTCATTTGGACATGACTGATCCAACTCGAATTAATTTTCCGATTGGCGAAGTTCGAAAATGGTTACACCGCTTTCGGGTGTTTTTTAGAGATCGCCGATTAAGTTTGAGGGGAATTGAGTCCGGTATGCCCATTTATATTAGTAATCAGGATGGTCGTCTCGATACTTTAAAGAAGCTTCAAGCAGTTGTTCGTCGAGTTGGAGATGGTCTCAATGGAAGACTTCTCGTTTTAGGGAAAAGTGATTTGGAATTGAACGATGATTTGCTTCAGTTTTTTTCTGAACTCGATGTCTGCGTTTTTGGTAATAATCTTAATACGCATGATCCGCGGGCTTATTATATGCCAATGGGGCGAGACTTCCGAGGGAGAGAGTGCCATTCGATCGCGCCGTGCTGCGAGAAGACGCGTCTAGTCTATTGTAACTTTTCGCTCAATACCCACTCCGTTCGCTCGGGACTTTGGGGAATGCTAGAAGGGCAGGATTTTGTTTATTCCGAACATATGGGTTCGTATCAGAATTACGAGCTGACTCATCGTGAGTTTTACCAGCAGTTGGGAGGGGCTAAGTTCTGTGTCGCCCCGCGTGGCAATGCTATTGAGACATTCAGGATGTGGGACAGCCTATATGCTGGGACGATCCCTATAGTTGTTCGGGAGGCAGTATTTCATCGGCAGTTGGAAGACCTTCCAGTCTTGTTTCTTGATAGTTACGAGCAATTTTCGAAACTATCCGAAGGATATTTGGAAGACGCATACTCTGAGATGCTGCTCCGAGACTGGAACTATGAGAAACTGCGCTTGAACTATTGGAAGACGAAAATGCTAGAGGCTGCAAGTTTATCGATTGGTTGAAGTTTACCTATGAGTTATAGGTATAATTAAACGTTTTGATTTCATACGCGTATCGACGTTTGATTTCATCGTGCGCTGGTTTCGAATACAGGTCTTGGGATGATACCACTCGATCGCGCTTTTCTCCTTTGAAGCGAGGTAGCCATGACTCATTCCAAGGTAAGCCTAAAGTGCTGCAAATATCCATAATGTCTTCTTCTATGTGTTCAAAACGGATGAATTTGTCGATGCAGGGGCTATCATCGATCAGATACTTGTCTCGGTCGATTGGGGGATGTCCTTTTGTCAACCAGCCGAGGAAGTTGTGTTGCTGTTTTGAAAATGTGGGGTGTTTTAGTTTTTGAAGAATTCGCCGCCTTGTCTTGAAGTTGAAGTTTTTCCCAAAGTGAAAGTAGGCCGAGATCGCTTTATCCCACGGGTTCCGTATCGAGCAGAACTTGTAGTAGCTATTCCATATTTCATCACCTACAAGCTGTCTGATTTCCTCTGCGGGCATATGATTATACCACTTTATTTTCCGATCTCCCACGCGTCCTCGATGTCCGATGACGCCTGATTCCGATTCATACGACTCTCTCTCATGTAGTTGCTCCCATTCTCCTTCAGGCATGCAAAAACGTTCAAAGTAAGACTCGGTTGATGTTCCAGCTGTTTTTACAGTTTTAGTGTAAATGAATTTGTAGCGATGGCTGATGAGCATGGCGTTCTATATATTTGAAGGAAGGTTCTGTGTTGTGCTGATGTGTTTTAGAGGCATGGCTCAATCGTGTGGTGGTTTAAATGTGTAGGGGTATATGTAGTCTTTTTGAAATGCTCGGATCGCTCGTTGTTTGTGGCTACGTGTTCGACTAGCCGTATATTTTAGATCACTCAAACCTGACGTTAGGTTATTTATTAGGGAGCTAGATGGTATGCTTTCTGGTAGTGTATATCCGAGCTTTTCGAGCCAGACAGCTCTTTGGTGTTTGAAGTATTTTATGGCCCATTTCTGACGATACCAATTGTGGTAACTGCTAATCCATTTATCGCGGCTCTCTGAGGATAGTTTAGTATACTTATGAACTCCAGAAGGGTCTCCGAGTGTGCCTCCAGTGCTTTGTGGTAGTATCTGATCTTTTACCTTCCCTAGCTCTTTCCAGCCCAGATAGTCGCCGATCTTGGCAAGCTCGGGAGTTGGGTTACTCACCAGGTCTTCATAGCGTATCGAGCAGACCTGCTTTCCATGTTTATTTTGGAATTCGTGCAAGCGGTCAATGCCTGTTGTTAAGTCGACGATGAAATCATCAAACCTCCACCTGCTTTTGTAAAAAGTAGAGCTGATAGATGCCGCAACTGCTAAAGGGTGCCTCCATAGGACAATGAATTTGGCGTCAGGAAAGGTTTTGTAGATTTCTTCAGCAATGAGTGTATAGCGAGGGGTTTTATCGACAAAGAACGGTTTTCCATCCGATAGGTTTGTGTAGATGTCGAGCATGAGGTTTCGCACTCCTTTTCGATATGCGTCATCGAACCCGTCCCATTTTGCACGCATATCATATTTGGACACTTCTAGGTTGTTTTCGCGATATGTTGCATAGCGTGCGACGTCTTTTGCTTCGCCCAGAAAGCGTAATAGCAGGCTCGGTTCTCCTAGTGTTGCGCATTGACCGCTGGATAAGAGCATGCGCTGTAGAAGGGTTGATCCAGCTCTTGGTGTTGAGAATATGAAGATCGGATTAGTCATGTCTGTTCTTTTCGTAGTAGTATTCTCTATTCTGTGGGGGCTGCATTTTCTAGTAGTTGTTTTGTTTCAAACTTGCGATTTGATAGGTAGTCCAAAAACGAATCTTCCAGTAGAGTGTGCTCATTCGTTTAAGTTTTTTCGGTGCCTTTAAATAAGCATTTATTAAGTCGCTCTATGTGTGTAATCGTCTGGCCGTGTCCCTCTGTGGTTTGTGAGCTATTAGGGCTTAATTCTTAGGTCTGTGGGGTGAAGGGGAATAGGGGATGCTGAGCCATTTTGCTATGGCACTTAATCTTTTCTGAATCGAGTTTCTCCTGTAGAGGGAGTTGTCGATTTGGATGGTACTCTTCTTTAAATCGAGTGCTCTGTTATGATCGAAAATGATGTTTTGGGGTAGTGAGTCGTGTGGGGTGCTGGCGTGGACGTTGTGTGCATTTTGTGTATGCGTCCCATTTGCCCCGAATCCGATGTTTGAAATCAGATTATACATGGGGGTGATGCAGTGTCCCTTGTTTTTTAAGACGTGGACGATAAATTGGTAATCCCAAGTAATTAATCTCCCCGTATATGCTTGGTCGATATATCGTAGGTAGCGGCTGAGGTGCTTCGATGTTGCCGGTGCATTTTGCTCTAAATCCGTTCTGATTTCAGGCCAAGAGGGCATAGTTAAGTCGAAGTGTTCCCATGCTCTTTTCCATGTGGCCCAGCCCCATATCGTGGCGTAGGCACTTCGATAGTAGGCTTGTTTGGGTTCCAGTGGGCGAATGAATGCGGTGCCTGCAATTTGCATGACTTGCTGGTCGTCTTGATAGCGGTCTCGCATGGTATCTACAAAGCGGAAAAAATCAGACGAGGGTAGGCAGTCATCTTCAAGTATGATTGCAAACTCGAATTGCTTGAAGGCATTGCTGATGCCTGAATAGATTCGCTGTTTGCAGCCCATGTTGTCTTCTGCGTAATCCAGCGTGACCTCACAGGGCCAATCGACCTGTTCTGCTATTGCACGACATTCTTTGCATAGCCCAGCTTCGCCTTGGACTTGTGGCCGAGCTGCGTCAGCGACTACGTAGAGTGCCGGTGGTTTGGCTTTTGCAATTTCGTTGAATACGCGCTGTGTCGTTTCTGGACGATTGAAGATGCAGAAAATTACGGGACTCGTGGTATTGTAAGGATTCATGAGTTTATTGTCTGATCTGCTTAAACTGGGTAGAGATCAGTTATAAATTTAATCTCAGGGCCGTGTTGGCAAGACTTTGCCGTATGAATCTTTTTCTAAGTGGCATCGGTCGAAAGTCAGCGTATATCCGCAACGATGTATAAAACAGACTTGTCGTAGGGGGAAGGGGAGATCATTCATCTGTAGATGCCTGAAATCCTCCACGAAATATCAGTGCTTATTAGCACCTACAACGACCGTGACTTGGTGGATAAAAAGTTGCGTGAAATAGTGGCGCAAACAGCTTTTTCCCGGTCGGAATTTATTTTCGTTGAGCCCGCTTCGCCGGGGAATGAGCGGGAATTATTAGAGCCGTTTTGTGAGCAATATGAGAATTGCCGGCTGATTACTTTGGAGGAGCGTATCGGCTTGTATCGCGCATGGAATCTAGGATGGCAGGCTGCTTCTGCGCCGCTTGTCTGCATTTCGAACATGGACGATGCGATGCATCCTGAATTACTGGAGCGTGTGTTGTTGGATGCACAGTGTCGTGATTGGGATGTGGCGACCGTGTTGATTGCAAAGCAGTCTGTGGATGCGGAATGGAATTCTTGGAAACGATCGAGACTCAGGCAGCTTGATCTGAGCATGCGGCCGGGGGCTTTTTTCGTTTGGCGGAATGATTTATGCGAAGAGCTCGGTATGTTTGATGAGGATCTAAAAATCGTCGGCGATAAAGAGTTTTGGGCTCGGGTGGGGCACTTGAAGTTGAAGGTCGGTTTAATCCCTGAAGTGCTCTATCTGTACACGAAGCACTCCGGTCAGTTGTCCAAGCGCACTGAGTTTAGAGTGAGGAAGCTGGCAGAGAAGCAAAGTTGTTTAAAATTAGGCTATCGTTATGATTGGCCCGTTTCGTTGCGTCGTCGTATTCGCTGGATTCGCTGGAAATCTCATTTGCCTTTTAGCAAGTCAGTGTATCGACCCATCAAAGGAGTGATTTCAGATGACGAGACTTGATGCCTGCTGATGGAGCTTAGTCCTTTCAATTGGCATGGGCGAGGTTTAGGGATGCCTGCTAACTTTTGTGTTGGCCAAAAGAGCTATGAGAGTGGATTTCTCCTAAAAGGCCGGAGTCTGACAGTACCTGCCGGAGTTCCCTAATCTCGTAGTTCTGAGAATTTTCGGGTTAACGATTGCCTATCCTTGTCAGGTGCCAGCGTTGGTGCTACTTGTGATGTAGAGTTTTTCGCTATCGCCATCTTCGCTTCGCCGAAATAGCGAAGGCAGGATTAGCGGTAAGTGACTGGTTTTTCGGTGCTAACCTTTTTTCTCTGCCTTCCGATTCCTGGATTTCGGTTTATTATCCATTCGGCAAAATCAAAGCGACCGACAAATCGTTGATACTGAGAATAGAAGTTTCCGATGTGTCCGTTATTCGAGGGAATATAGATGCAGGAGGGCATTTTTAATTCTTCTTGGCGATGGAAGCATACCTTTCTTTGCGGTTCCGATGCTGTGTATTGTAAAATAATTTCTTGGTCGCAGTCGTCTGGGATTACTAAAATGTAATACAGCTTTTTGTAATCCATTCGTGCCTTTCGTTTATTCCATTTTTCGGTGGCTTCTTCTTCGTCGGCATAGTGTATAAATTGAAGCTCTACGTCGCCGCCTAACAGGCCAATTGGGCATGGTGAATCGCTACGCCTTGAATTTGGATGATTTGGGTATTTAGACACCTTGGCAAAGGTGAGTTCTGTAGCCATGTAGGTTTCGAAGTTTGCGACTAGCTTTGCGAAGCAAGCAGGCTGTATGCGTAAGCCGACAAACGGGGTGTTATACTGACGATTTAAGATCTGGTAGATCCGACTGCCGACGCAAGTACTAGACACAATGCAAAATTCGGTATCCTTGAGTTTGTAGATAGATCGTTTAAATTTCCAACGATTGATTCTCCTATCTATTTTCTTGAGCATGCTTTTAATCATAAAGGTTTCGTTGGTTGGATTGATTTGATGAGAGTGGTTTCGTTGAGGATTTATTCGTGATTTATCCGTGGCCTGACATAATTTTTATTCCGATGCTGATGAACAAAGCTTCGATAAGTTGCAAGACAGCGTGGCGACGTCGATTGTCATGCTCGCAAATGCCACGAAAGCTGGGATTCAAGCTAGGTGCGTTTCCAGTAGTAGCATTAGGAGTTTATGAATGGGTGCGAGGTTTCATAGTTAAGAGCCCTGTCCATGATCAAATAAGTCGAAACGATATTGTCTAGTTCGTGGATTCCTGCTCTTGATTTAATGCTGAACTCTGACTTCTATGTAGTTGAAGTGATCGCGGCGCGAATTCACTGGTTTTACAACCATTGCTTTCTCATGTTGCAAATTTCGCTTTCCGTGAAGAAATGTTGAGTAAAGCGACTTCTGATTATCGACTGGGCGATCTGATCGGGAAATTTAATCGTTTCCTTAAATTGCTTGTAGCAGGACGAGGCTTTTTTGGCTCCAGTTTCGTTGATCCGATTTATTACTAGATTTTCAATTCCGGTGAATTGTTCGATCTGTTTGGTTTTTTCTGAGTCTGGTAAACTGGTCTTTAGTACTAAGACTTCAAAGGAACCATTTTTGAAAATAGACCAGCCTCGTTCTCGATCAAATTCGTATGCGAATATGTCTGTGTCGAGTGCCCGATTGAACTCGTTTTGATACCAATCTTCGTTTTCATTGTGATTGAAGTGCTCGATGAAATCTTCGATGAGGTAATTGATTTTAGTGGTATCGAAATTGGGTGCTTTTGCTTTCTTATTTGTTTCGAAATAAGCAGATATGTTGCGTGCAAATGGATCGCGCACTAAAGTAATAATCTTAGTCGGGTGTTTGGGTTGAATAATATGCTTGGCTAGCGAGATGCAGTGCCGAATTCTTCTATTACGATCCCAGAAGCTGTCGTTGACTTCTAGTTGAGTGAGAGAATGCGTATGGAATCCATAGCAATCATTGCGCTTCTTAAGTGCATTATAAATCGATGTCGACGCGACTTTCCCCATGTTGTAGACAATAATTCTGGGATGCCTCTCATCCTGAATACTTTGGTAGACCTTGCTTTCCGCTCGCTTTATTTTTCTGTGTCTTTTAAGTGTCGAAATTAGGCTCATCATATTGGTCGTTTGTCGATTTACGGTTTGATTTTTTTGTTTACTGGAGTTCGTGCTAAAATGCGGTTCGATTTTTAATACTCTGGCGCATCCGGCTTCTTGACCAACACATTTTCCATGATCAGGAATTGTAGGTCAGAGCCGTAGAGCATGTTGAGTGCATCGGTCGGCGTGCAGACCATGGGTTCGCGGCTGCGGTTGAGTGAGGTGTTGAGGCTGGCGCCGTTCCCTACAGCATCTTCGAGTACTGAAATATTCATGGTCTTGTGTAAAAGTGTAAAAGTGTAAAAGTAAGCAAGTGTGAACGTGTTAAAGTCGGAAGGTGGGAAGGAGTGCGACAAGCATGGAGATAATTAGTGGGGTCTGCCGAGCTAGCCCCGCAGGGGCAAGTGCCAGGAATAAAGTGGTGATCAGGGATGGATCAATTTAACCTGAGGGAAATAAGTTTGGTAGCGTGAGACATCTCTTGTGATTAATGGCACCTTTAATGCGGCTGCATGTCCTCCTATAAAAAAATCTGGAAGGGGGGCGGATTTCGTGCCGCCGCGGGAGCGGTAGGTTTTATAGGCTTGAGCGGCGAGATAGAGCCCTTGGCGTGGAGTCTCAACGTAGGTTAACGATAATTTGCCTAGAATGATATCGATTTCTTCGGAGGATTCGGCGGGGTAGCAGAGTTCAGCGTAGATGGCTGGGTTGATTTGTAATTGTCCCTCATATTCCATCAGGCGGTCGATTGACCATTGCAACCAGTCCGGATCTTCGAATAGCACGTCTGAAATGACGTTGGTGTCGATGAGTGCTGCCATCCGCTAGCGTATGCCTCGGGTGGTTTGCATTAGCTGTTCTGTAGTGCCGCGTGTTTTCCAGATGCCTGTAATTTGCTTTAGGGATTCACTTGCGTTGGAGTTTAGGGCATGCGGAGAGACGGCTTGAGTGAGTATATTTCGGGCCTCGGCTTCCATCGAGTGCCCGTGTTGCGCAGCGACTATGCGAATCTTTCGTTTAGTGGCATCGTCTAGGTTGCGTATTGTGAGGGTAGCCATCATTGCATTGTCTGCGTTGCTAGCATTGCTGTCAATGCTTGTTTTCCTAGATATGCGTGGTCATACACTCGGGCCACCGTGCATTTTACGGATCATGCGTTTCTGGGCATCGGAAAAAGTGTCCGTTTGGAAGTAGGCGCGTAGATATGCCACTTTCTCTTCATTATTCAATTCGGTCGAGTGCCGCAGGAAGCGAGAGACATCTTCAATCGTGGATTGAGTTGAACGGAGTGGTTGTCGCGCTTTCTCAAGGTCGATCAGGCATGTGCTAAAATCCCCATTCTCGTCTTGGCGGATAAAGGCATGTTTTGGGTAAAATCCGAAGTGTGCCCATCCAGCATGATGAACTTCGCGTGCGGCGCTTGCGACTGATTGAAGTGCCTTCAGGATTGGTTCTGATTGATTAGTATCGGCTGAATCTTTCTGTTCTTTGAGCCATGTGTCAAAGGGCTGCAACCCTTCGAGTGCCTCAGTAATGATCAACGAGCCTTGGTTGCCATCCTGCTCCCATTGGGCAAATTGCAGTAAGTTTGGCATACAACTAACCACTGGGGCGAGGGCTTGAAGGGCGTCGAATTCCCGAGCAAACGACAGGCGCTTGAGGAAAAATGTCGAAGGCGCTCGGTAGAAGTGGTTCTGCTGAATTTTCAGAAAGACGGCTTTCTGATCTTGTGGCACGGCGTCGGGGTTGAGCACGATGCGCGTGACGCCGCTCCAGCCGCCGCGGCGGCGATTGGGCGCTTCAAACCAGTCGAATTCACGCTTTGAGACGGATTCGATGTCGAGTAAGCCGGCGTCTCTTAGGGTGGACTCCCATTCTGAGGCGATCCATAGTTTTTTGATTTTAAACATATTGGGAAAGTGCTTCGGCTAGGCGCGGAGTCCTTTGAGAAAGGCGTCCTTCAGTGTGCTGCCTGTTTCTGGAGTCAATGGGCAAGCCGCGAGGTAGGCATCAATAAAAGTATGCTCGCCAGTTTGAGTGAAGAGTGTGCGGTCTTCGGTGTAGCGCCCGATGTGGACGAAGTTGCGGATGCGCTGTGATGTGGTGAGCGCGCCGCTGCGGCGGAAGCTGATATCGACGATATCGATCAGTGCGAGATCGTGCTCGGGGGAGACCAGCACGTTGCCGAAATGCAGCGAGCGAAATAAGATGCCCTCGGCATGGAGTTTTGCTACAAAGCGGCCGAATTGTTGGATCACTGCTGTGGCCTCGTCACCTTCGTGCTCGCGTAGCCACTGCCGCAGGGTGATGCCGGGTAGTTCGTGATAGAGCACCGCCTGACGCTGCATCTCGGGGAGATAGAAGATTTGCTCGACCGAGAGGGTGGGGATGCCGCGTTTTAGGAGGTCCTTGGCGTTGCGGTCAAAGCGTTGCGCGTGCGGGGCCCATAGTTGTGAGGAGAGCCAGTGCTTGCGGCGGAACAGTTTTAGAATGCGGGCATCGGTCAGGCGCAGCACTTTCAGCCCAAAGCCGTCTTTTTCCAAGATGCGTGCGCCTTGGGTGAGTGCTTCAAATTCGTGATTACTTAGATTGGGCAGCATTGGCTTTGGCTTGGCGTTGGAGTGCTTGGCGCTCGTCTTCAGCGTCAAAGCGCTTGCGACGGTAGGCGGAGACCGCTTGAGCAAAGGTGGCGACTTCGGACGCATCGATCGGCTGATTTAAGTAGCCAGCGACGAAGCGTAGGCGTTCTTCCTGTGCACAGCGTAGTCGCGCCAGTTTATCAAGGGTGGCGCAGTCCTTCAGTGCGCGGCGTGATTGGTGAGTTGCCGATTTCGTGAAGTCGCCCTTTGGGCAATCGATCCAGAAGAGTTCGGTTTGATCGTTCTTGGCGCGGGCGAGAATGTTACGCCATTTGAGGTCTTGGTGATAGAAATGATGCGTATGAATCGCTCTGGTGGCACGGCTTAGTTGGTCGATGATACTGTCACGGCGACTACAGTAGACCGCCTCGCTACGATCGGGGCAGTGCTGGGTTATGTAGCCATCGAGGGTTTGAGTGCCTGCCACTGCTTCGGTGATAATGTAGTCATGGATTATTTTCCCAAGCGCATTGCTACGTTGCCCCCATGCGATGACTCGTGGTGTTGGGATTCCTATGCTTTTAAAGAAGAGTAGGTTGCGGGCCTCGCGGCGGGCAGTGCCTTTGCGCCACAGTCGCTGGAACGGCGACTTGCGGTAGCTGTAGACTTTGACGAAGGTCGGCACTGCTGCGCCATTTTCGGTAAACGAGAGCTCTAATACCTTCGAACGCTCGCGAACTTTGGCTGCATCGAAGCCAAACCCTTCGAGAAAGGTATAATCTTGCCGGAGTGCGTCGGTTTGAGCTGAGATGTCGTCGATGTTTACAGGCATTTTAAGAGCAATGAACCTGAAAGGATCTGAGGACTTAACAAGCCAAAAGGCGAAGGTACGCTGGGATGGCTTCGGAGGGAGTGTAATTGCTAAAGGTGTCACTTGGCGTCGTCGCTAGCGACGACCAGAGGTCAAAGGAGTGCTCAAATTGGCCTGCGCAAGCACAGACGCCACGGGTTCAGGATCTTTGAGAACGATTCTGATAGCTTTGACAATGACAGGCTTTGGAGTCTTCCGCTGATTTCGGCGTTGCCTTTAGCTACGATGCTTCGTTCTCCTAGATCCTTCATTCAATATTTTATTGTGGCACTTTTCTTTATTAAATTACTCGGGCGCGTAAGTGCCGCTTCACCGGTATGGTTGATGCGTGCGCTGTGCGTTGTGTTGGGGCGTGTGATTGGGCTGTGTGCTGGGGCGCGGCGCCACATGGCACTAAAGAATCTGCATCACGCCTTTCCTGATCAGAGTGAGCAGTGGCGTCGAAAGGTGTATTACGAGGCGTGTGCACGGATCATTGAGATGGCGCTGTTTATGCCGGCTTCTCGATATTTTTCTCAACAACGGCTTGATGAAGTGTTGGATGTTGATGATCTGATGCGAGCGAGTATCGACCGTTATGCTTCAGGGGATCGCAAGGGGCGACCGATTGTCGTCTTATTACCGCATATGACGATGTCCGAAGCCGCTTCGTTAGTGCCGCATTATTTGCCGGGCTTACCGACGATGCATGTGGTGTTTCGGCCGTTGAATCAGCCTAAGTTGAATCAATGGGTGGAAGAGACACGCGCACGCTTTGGCAATCGTCAGCTCTCGCGACGAAATGGGTATCATGGCGCGATGGCTGCGCTGCGCCGTGGCGAAGGGGTGGCACTGCTGTTTGATCAAGATGCCTCTCGTCGTGGTGCAACCTCTCTATTCATGGGGCGGGCGGCTTCGCTAACAGATTTACCGGGCTTGATGGCGCTACGCTTTGATGCTGATGTCCATTTGTTATTGCTTGAGCGCACTCAATTTTGGCAAGCCAAGATGAGTCTGCAACAATTGCCTAAGTGTGAGACTTCAACAGAAGTGGTGATCCGGGCGCATAATTTGCTGGAGCAGTATTTGCGCCGTGACTCACATACCGCACCAGACTGGTTGTGGCTGCACAATCGTTGGGGGCATCAGTCGAGTTCCCATAAGCGCTTTAAGTTAGCTACAAAGCGTATGGAGCTGGCGCAGACCAATGTGATCAATGGCGATGCTAAGACGCCACGCAAGACCCGGCTTTGGGTGCGGATGCCGAATTGGTTGGGTGATGTGGTGATGGCATTGCCATTGCTGCGAGCGATTCGTCAGGGACGACCAGATTTTGAAATTACCTTGGTTGGCAAGGCTGCCTTTCAGCCATTGTTTGATTGCTTGGATGTCGGCGATCGTTTTATCCCGCTCCCGAATAAGGGACGTGGTTATTTTAAGTATTTTTATCAATTGCGTAGGGATTATCCGGATACGTATTTATCGTTCACCAATTCGGCAAGGAGTGACCTGGAAGCCTTTTTGACACGCTGCCCGCAGCGGATGGGGATGGTGCGACCGGGCAAGAAACGGAAGTTATTGACGGATTCTTACTTTTTGCCTGAGCACATCGATGAAACCACGCAGCATCAAACGCATGTTTGGGAATTGATGCTGCAGTCTTATGGATTAGTTGAATCGTTGGACACAGCTCCGTTGCCGCGTGAGGAGAAGCCTGTCCGTGCGCGTCCGCAGGTGGCGATGATTTGTGGCACTGAGAATGCACCAGAGAAGCGTTGGCCGATGAGTCATTGGCGTGCGTTGATTGAGCAGTTGCTCGCGGCTGTGCCGGAGATTGAAATTTTGCTGTTCGGCACGCCTGCGGATCGTGTGATCACGGATCAGGTGGCGGATGGCTTCCCCCCCGAGGCGATTCGGAATTTGGCGGGCGAGACTAACCTCGCGCAATTTTGTGACGGCTTGAAGCAGTGTAACGCCGTGGTGTGTAATGACACGGGCGGTATGCATCTGGCCAATATGATGGGCACTCCAGTCGTCGTGGTGTTTGGACCGACCAATCCGGTGCGGACTGGTCCGATTTTTGATGCGCCGAAGCAGATATTACAGCCGGAAGGTTGCCCAGCTACGGGTGGCTTGCCGATTGAAGGGGTGGCTGTAGAGCGTGTGCTTGCCGCGGTACGCGACTATGTGGAAGGGCCTCAGTTATGAGCCTGATTGATACTGCGAGCGGATCGATTACACTTCGTTTAGTCGAGGCGTCTGTCGGATTTTCGGCAACTGAGCTGAACCTCGCGGTCTCTGATCTACTGCGTATTTTGCCAGAGCGTCGCGAAGTCTATCGCGGTGTGTTAAACGGGTCAGCATTGGTCGTGGCTAAGCGCTTTTTACAACACCCCAAACAGGGCCGTGACTGGCGACGCGAGTGGGAGGGGTTGTTGCGCTTAAATGAACTTGGTCTGCCAGCGCCAGCACCGTTGTGTGTGGCAGCAGAGGGCAATGGTTCCGCCGTGTGGGTAATCATGGATTGTATTGATGGTGCGCGCTCATTGCAGGATGCATTTGCCGATGGTGAGGATGAGACATGCCTTGAAATGGCCCAAGAACTGGCAAAACTGGTGGATGCTACGCATCGAGCCGGCGCTCGCCAAACGGATCAACATATTGATAATTGGGCATGGGATGGAGCGCGCCTACATTTACTCGATGCCGCATCGTTTGAATATACTAAGCATGCGCTGAGTGAGCGATTACGGTTGCAGGATCTGGCGGCAATTTGCGTGACTTTGGCACCCCCCGCCGAGCGCTTGTTTCGAGCAGCGATCAGTAACGAATATCTGGTCGATGATGAGGTATTGCGCGGGCGCTTGCTGTATCAGCTCGATGGTGCAATTGTTGCGCTGCAAGCAGAACGGACACGCCGTTATTTTAAAAAGAGTCGTCGCACGTGCAGCGAATTTGTAGAGATGAAAGCCAATACCCATCGCATGCTGCACCTGCGCAAGGCCGACCCTGAGATTGTTCAAGCGCTAGTGGCTGACCCTGAGGCATTGATGGCTGAGGGAGAGCGAGTGAAGTCGGGGAATACCTGTACGGTGCAACGCGTAATGCGCGGCGAGCGATCTTATATACTAAAGCGCTATAACCAACAGCCATTGATAGATCGTGTACGTAAACTGTTTACCGATTCACGTGCGCTCAAGAGTTGGTCCTCGGCATGGGTGCTGGAGATGGCTTTCATTCCAACCGCGCGGGCGTTGGCTGTCTATGAAGATACGCGCCAGTGTTTGCCTGGGCTGCGGTATTTGCTGATGGAGCAAATTGATGGTCAGCTGTTACCTGAATACATTGAGGCTTGCGGAACGGATGCGTCACGCATTGAGACAGTCGCTGATGGGTTTGTGCAGTTGTGGGAGTCCTTGGGGCGGCTGCGCGCTGCGCATGGGGATCTGAAGGCGACTAATTTAATCGTTGGTACAGATGGTCGTTTGTATTTATATGATCTGGATGCATTTCGATTTGGTCTAAAATCGGCGGCATTTGAGCGAGGGCGCCAGAAAGATCTCCGCCGCTTTATGAAAAATTGGTCGAATCGGCCAGAGCTATTGTCAGTGTTTGAGGCAAAGCTTCGGGAGGTGACTCAGTAAGATGGTAGATTCGATACAGCGTATTTTGATTATTAAGCCTTCGTCGATGGGCGACATTATTCACGGCTTACTGGTGGCTGAGGCAATTCAGGCTCAGTTGCCGAATGTTTCGATCGATTGGGTGGTGCGGCGCGAGTTTGCTGAATTGGTCGACGCTGCGTCGGTGATTGATCAGACCTTTATTTTTGAGCGTACAGGCGGGATACGCGGCTTTGTGCGTCTGATGCGGGCGATACGCGCACAAGGTTATGATGTTGTGATTGATTTACAGGGGCTGGCGCGAACTGGTATTTTGTCGCGTGCGGCACGTGCCCCGCGTAAGCTAGGGCGCTCGGATGCACGAGAATGTGCGTGGCTGGGATATACTGAATCTACGCCCGCATTACCTGAGAAAGTGCCAACACATGCAGTGAAGATCTTGTCGGCGTTTTTACCGATGCTCGGTTTGGAGGATGTGTTACCTGCGTCGATTCGCTTTCAAGCACCGATGACTCGGGCCTTATTACCAGAACTTGTGACAGGTAGTAAACGGGTAGTAGTCTTCCCTGAGAGTCGCCGTGCAGAGAAGAATTGGATGGGCTATGAATCACTGACGCGTTGGTTACTACAGCAACCGACCGTCGGGCAAGTCGTCTGGTGTGGGCATATGCCTTTTGAGGCTGCAGAGCCAATCGAGAACGCGCGATTGGTTAATTTGACTGGGCAGACTGGGATCGCACAACTGCCTGAGTTGCTTCAGGCGGCGGATTGCGTGGTCAGCAATGATAGTGGGCCGATGCATCTAGCAGCAGCACTTGGCCGTCCGCTTGTGACATTGTTTGGGCCGACTGCACCAGAACGCTTTGGTCCGTATCCTCCAGCCGTAGAGCGGCAGTGCGTGATTCGCCCTGCGAATGGTGATATGAGCTCGATTACCTTAGCCGAGGTTGGCGCGGCTGTAAGTACCTTATTAGAGGGATAGTATATTATGATACGTTTGTTGGGTTGGTTGATTCGGTTTTGTTTGTCCGCTGTGTTGGTAGTTGTGGGAATTCTTTTTTTGGGGCCATATTTGTTGAAGGTCGTCGATAAATGGTCTGGACGAGCTGAAGAATACCCAAGCATTGCCGAGCAGTTTGAAGCGCTTGGGCAGGTGCGCGAGTTAGTCGAAGCCAAAGGTCTGGGTGAGATCCAATTTGAGGAGTTGCTGCGCATCGTAAAATCAGAGGCGTTGAGCGCTGAAGATGCTGAGGCGCTTCGCTTGAATGTCGAAGGACTTGGCTTGAGTCCCGCAGACGTCGAGACCTTGGGGGAAATATATCGAAATTCTTTAGGCGACCAGTCTGCTCCTGCTGGTGTCGCGCCAATTCAAGCCATAGAGAGAGTTATTCGT
>JAFMDL010000031.1 GCA_017857255.1 Puniceicoccaceae bacterium
GGTCTTTAACGCCTGAGAGCATCAGCCCAGCATCTTCAGGCTGGCTCGCTTCAGGAATTTTACTTACATCATAGGATGATTGGCATGAACACAATATTGTTGCCAATAGAAGTGCCGCGGCAGGTCGATTTATATTTATTATTTCCATACGTCATTTAATTCAGACTTCGAACCAAATACAATTTTAATATAACGTAATTAAAATTAGTTAATATAACTGAAAATGTCAGCAAATCATACCAATTCCAACCTCCTAATCGGCTCATAGTGGGGCGCTCAACATACTGTAATAATCTAATTCAGATTGATGTCAGTCGCAGGGAATTGTAAAGAATGTTGTTGGGGTTCTTGAAGCGGTGCTTATAAAGTTCTTCCTGCTTCAACACTATCCAAGTGATTCGTAAATATACGTTTTAAATGAGCTAAAAAAATACGTGCAAGGTGCCGTATTATTAGTATATTATTGTGTGATGCCTAATGAAGTGATGCGCAGACCAGGAGCCTTCCGCCCCGTCATACAATTTTCAATCCATGCTGACAACAAAGTTGGACGCCTGAATCAGATCATTGGGCTATTCTCCGTCCATGAAGTACACATCATGGCGTTATCCATTCTTGATACCACTGATAGCTCCATTATACGTATCATTGTCGACTACCCCGAAGAAGCTCAGAAGCTACTCATTGAGCACCAATTTTCTTTTGTACAAAGCGAGCTACTCGCCGTCGAACTTGCCAGTGAGGCAGACATCAAGAAAGTGACTAGTGCACTCGTGCAAGCAGAAATAAATATTCACTACACCTACCCATTCGTAGCGCGGCCAAACGATCGCTCCGCACTCGCAATTAGCCTAGAGGACAATGATCTGGCAGCCGAGACCATCTCCCTTCATCAATTAAAGATTATCGGCCAAGACGACATCGCTCGTTAGTTTAGGAAACTTCGCTGACAAGACACACTCCTATCACATTCACTCACGGGTTAATCGCTCGCTACCATAGACAATAATCACACCTGAACCGAGCAAGACTTGCGACCATTCGTAAAAAATAGAATAATCCCTCAATATGCCCCGCATACGATCTAGAGCCAATACCGAAGAAAAATTCCTGCAAGCGACTCTGGGATTAATTGCACAGGGCAAATACAGCGCGCTTGGCATCAATGCGATTGCTCACCAAGCAGGAGCTGATAAAGTACTCATTTATCGATATTTTGGAAATCTAAACGGTCTACTCAAACGTGTGGCTGCGTCCAGGCAATGGCTTCCTTTGCTAGACGATATTTTGCGTGCACTCCCATTAGAGCCATGCAGTTCGGCTTCTGCCACCATGCATGATCTTGTCTATCGGATCGTGCGCCACATACGTAACGATGAAGCGATCATCAATATCTTGCGCTGGCGCAAAGCAGAAACAAATCCACTCACCGAGCATTTCTCAAGTGAATGGGATACTTTCTGGCAAATGCTCGCAAATCATTTGTCTAACGATCTCGATTACGAAGCCCGAGAGGTGTGGAAGCAGATCACTATGCTCACTGCACTTTATGTGGAGGCCCAAATCTGCCACGAGTCGGTGAATACTGGCTGTATTGACCTGATTACAAAAGGCAGCGTCATCGGGCGTGTGCCTGGGTTTCAAGAGACCTTCAATCCGATTCCTGACGACCCTTTACCCACGAATTTACTCTAACCCACGTCAGCGTATTGGGCGCATCGGCACTAGTTCAATTAAGGTCATTTCTGTTGGACAATTAAAGCGCATCTTCGATAAGCCCTCAAAACGATTAGAGCCAGCGCCAGCAGACACGTTTAGATAGGGAACGCCAATTCGCCGAAACCCCTTTGACCACTCTTTCGGCACCTCACTATCAATCACTAGAGGTCCAAACCAAGGTAAACGGATCTGGCCACCATGCGTATGGCCTGCAAGGCATAGGTCGATTGGTAAATCCGTCACATCCAAGGCATAGTCCGGTGCATGACCAAATAATATACGAAACTCTCCAGCCACCGAGCTTGCCAACCAATCTTCAACCGTTCGAGTTGCCCATGATTGGTTCTTTGATTGATATAAACTCAAACCATGCAGGCTGAGCACTCCGTCCCCGGTGTTAATCCGCGCCGTGCGCGAAGACAGCATTTTTAAAGGTGCCATATTATCTGGCGAGACTCCATACAACTCACGCTCGGTATCACCATATACGGCGTAGGTACCCAGACGCGGATTCACCGCTTGGATCAATTGCAACAGCTTGGGAAACTCAGATGCAAAGGTGGCTGGCGGCACCACCTGCAAAAGATCTCCAGTATTAAGAATTAAATCCGGCTCTAGTGCTTTAATCTGCTCAAACACTTTCACTTCATAATCTGTAATACCACCAGACTGAATATCTGAAATATGTAACACCCGTATCGTTTGCATCAGCTTAGGAGTTTCCAAGCGTATGTGATGTACCAGTAAACGCTGCGGCTCAACAGATGTCACGTAGTACCGCAATACCAACAGATCAACGCCTACGAAGGCATACAACACTGCTAAGCACAGCCAACCTCGGCGTAATCCAGACCAAAGCACAGCCAGCGCCGCAAAGAGTGCAGCCAAACCAAACAAAGTCATCGGCAGCTCCCAAAGATTAAAATCATACGCTTTCTGAATCTCAGAAAAATTCGGGTTCAACATGCCTGCACGAACATACAGACTATTACGAATTAATACATAGAGCACTGCTGCCAATACAGTCAGCAGCCCAAACTTCCAGAAGCTCCTGCCCTTTCTACGGGTACCATGATCCGTCATCCCCAGTTCGCTCAATTCCTTCATCGGGACAACTGCCTCCTTATTAGTAAACGCACAACAAACGGGACAAATGCTGGCGCTCCAAGTAGCCAACACAAGAGCAACTCCACTGGAGCTCTAAACCCGCATCGCAAGGCCTTCTGATACAGCATCGTTCCGAGTGCTAGATTCATAATTTGAAAGTTACAGTAGAATGACAAGAAAGCCACAGGGTGCCTCGCCAAATCGTGTGCAGCCGCATAGCTCACCTGCTCTATCGGATCTGGCAGCAACGATCCCTGATAACATTCCCACAGCAGAAAAAATAATACGCTACAATAAAGCGGAACCATCATCCAAGGATGCGCTGTCACGCGCACTAAGCGCATATTTGGAAAGAAAATCATCCCGAACCAGACAGGCAGAGGCATCAATGTAAGGATCAGGAAAGTTTTATCCAAATCCTGCGCACCAAAAATATCGATCAACCAAACTGGCATAGATGTAAGCGATAGACTAACAGAGGGGCACTAAGTAAGTACTTGGCACAACTTTTATTTCCAATTGCCTCATGACTTCACGACCAAAGTCGTATACGCCTCGATATAACGCTCGAGAGTCCCGGCAAGCACATCATTAGGTAACTGCGGTGGAGGTGGCGTCTTATCCCAAACCAGCGATTCCAGATAATCCCGAACAAACTGCTTATCGAACGAAGGCTGCGCACCGCCCGGAGCATACCCCTCGAGCGGCCAATAACGCGATGAGTCAGGTGTCAGAATCTCATCAATCAGATAGAGCTCACCCGTCTCGTCCAGGCCGAACTCGAATTTTGTATCTGCCAAAATTAGATTGGCTGCATTCGCACGCTCAACCCCCATTTGATACAATGCGATACTCAAATCGTGCACTTGTTGAAAAAGATCCTCACCAATCAATTTCGCGGCATCAGCGCAATCGATTGGCATGTCGTGTCCACTTGCAACTTTCGTAGTCGGCGTAAAAAGGGGATTAGGTAATTGGCTGCTTTCCTGCAAACCTTCGGGGAGCATGTATTCAAACAACTTGCCAGTCTCATGATACGCCTTCCATCCCGATCCCGATAGGTAACCCCGTGTCACCGCCTCGATAGGTAGGGGCTTTAGCTTTTTGACAATCATACTGCGATGCTCCAACTCAGGGTAAGCTTGCCCCAGTTTTGCAATACGCTGCGCATGGTGATCGACCAAATGATGGCGCGTAATCGCGCCAGCACGCTCAAACCAATACAAGCTAATTTGTGTCAGTAACACACCCTTGCCAGCCAACCCCTCATTCATGATCACATCAAAGGCCGAAACACGGTCACTCGCCACCATTAACAGGGCATCCCCCATATCAAAAACATCTCGTACTTTGCCAGAGGCGACCAACGGATATGGAAGCCCCTCAACCTGCAACAATGGCTCTTTAGGCAATGGAAATGGTAAAGAATCAGAATTCATAACCTCTTCTTTAGCTCCTCCATAGACATCCGCAAACGGTTTCTCTGCTGATTCGAAAAAAATGTCACATTCATGAAAAAAGACTTGCAGGTAGTGGCCTGAAACGTAGCTTCCGTGACTTTGCATCACGTCCCGTTCGTCTAGCCCGGTCTAGGACACCTGGTTTTCATCCAGGCAACAGGGGTTCGAATCCCCTACGGGATGCCAATTTAAAGCCCTCAGTTACTATATGTACTGAGGGCTTTTTAATGCCCAACCCTCACAAGGAGATGAGAACCAAGCGGATCGATGAAAGAAGCGCAACGACTGGAGCCTAACAAATTGCGTTTATTTAAACCCGAAGAGCTTCTTAATCGTAATTAAAGTGCCAGACGAGATTTTGGGAGTACTTCCTGCAATATCCAAAACACGGCGACATGACTGCACGTTTAAAATAGAAGGGTTATACGCCAATACCTTCACATCACCAACGCGACCACCGATATCCTCTTCAGCAAAGCGCGGTGTCCACTCTTTAGGCACACCATATTTTGAAAATGCAATATCCCATGCGACTACTTGTCGCCCGCTATATGGCCGCGTTACTAGCGATGGATAATTTTTAACAAATCCTGGAATAATCGATGTTTGTACGCGAACGCGCGCCGAAGCAGGAATTGACTTCAAATAGTCGTTCAACGTCTTGGCTTTTCCGCCGCGCACTGACTCGTAAAACCCCAAGGGATCGACACTCACCAAATTCATTCCATTCCAGATCCCGTGGCGATTCTTGCTATTATAGTTTTGTCTATCGTACCAAGACTGAAACTGATCCGTAAGCCGGAAGCCCACCTCAAAGTGTAAATGCGCCCGTGTTCGAGGAATCGAATATGAAGCCGAACGCCCCATGATGCCTAGTTTGGTACCAGGTTCGACGCGCGTTCCCACTACAATACCATGCCCTACACTAGCGAGGTGCGCATACAAAGTATGAAATGCTGGCGCCTCAGTATCATGCTCAATTACAACATAACGCCCATAGCTACTATAACTGGAAGTCTGATTCACATACACAACGCGTCCGGGTAACACCGCAAACACGGCATCGATGGCCTCGCCGTGCTGATCACGCTCGACTGGATAGAGATCCAGGCCCTCGTGAAAACGTCCCCCATGATTGCGCACACAACCAAATAAACCAGAATCCGGCACACCTGAAGCAGTGGGCTGAACATATGCCTCGATCGGTTCCCCCAGTTGAAAAGCGGGATTAGGCGTCGGCCAAATCAGCCCTGCACAAAGACTTGCCTGTGTGCATACAATAATAAAGCCGAGACTAACATGTTGTAACACGCTCCAATACATAACAAACGGCGTCTGACTTAATTAATATTTATAGTGGGTCTGCAGCTCAATAATACTTGCCTTCAAATCTAAAACAAACTGGCTCAACTCTTCCTCAGGTATCTCTACAAAGGTAAAGAATTGCCCATCCTCAATCGTACCACTCAAACGTCGCGCGCCGATGGCTAGGCCATTTACAGTCAATACAATGCGACTGCCCAAATTCGTAACAGAGCGGCGATACAACTCACGCGCGCCTTTATCACTCACTTGTATCATAATTGCCAGCCCCAGCTCAACTTTGACCATCTCGACATTCATGATGTCATATTCCGCAACCACAGGCTCGCGCTCTAATTTAATCGTCGTCCCCGAAATCGGCAATGTCACCTGATTACTGCTGCCACCACCGTAATCAATACCGCGCGACTCAATCATCAAACGTGGCACCTGCATGTTTTCAATTTCATTCTTGTAACCTTCCAAGCTTTCCAGGCAGCCAGTCAATAAGAGGATAGAGGTTAATAGACTCACTATTAACGGGTATGGATTACGTAGATTCATGAGGTTTTTATTATTAGTTATAAAATGATATCGCCGAGCGTATCCTGAATTTTGAGCATTAAATCCGTCGATACCTCGACCACTGGGACTTGAAGTTCCTGTTTAGTCTTCACGTGACGATACAGCTGCAGGCCTCTAGTTTGGCGCTTACCCAAGGCACGAAGCACACGCTTGCGTTCCAACATAAGCGCCAACAAATGCTTTAGCGCGTCCGACTCTTCCTGCGCAGCGGGCTCATCATTCTCATACAAAGACAAGAAAAAATCTTCCGCAGACGCGAGTGTCTCACGTAAATTTGAACAATCATCATCGGGGTCTTTCACGACCCGCATCCAGCGTCCAAGTATCTCACCAGGCAATCGATATGCCTCCAATTCATCTGCCAACACATCTGCACGCGCCATTTCACCTGCGTCGATATCCTTGAAAATCAAACATACTACACGATCTCCAGCCGCAAAAGAAATCTGCGAAAGCGAAGATTTTCGTGCGATGCTTTTAAATTGCCATTCCATAGGTGCGTAACTGAGAAAGCTGAAACACTGCTGTTGATTTCACTCGATGCAAACAAAAGTGCGCGACTCAGTCCCAGAACTAGAACTTTACGGCAACAAAGCAATCTCCTCGCCCCCTCTTTCATTTGAGCCAGTGGAGTGCACTCAAGTCATTACTGAAAAAAATGGCATTCAAAGTTCGACGTCCTGACTTCAATATTCGACTTTCAACAACTTATGTCTAATCCAGCACAACATCTCGGCCTCCTACTTGTAGATTTCCAGGACCCTTTCCTCAACCCTGTCCCTGACCGCGAGCGCCTCCTCAAGCGCACCCACTTTGCGATTGAGGCCGCTTCCCTTTTAGGCTGCCCAATCGCAGTCACTGAGCAACTACCGGAGAAACTCGGTAGCACCACGGCCACACTCAAAGCAATCTTACCAGAACACACACCACTCTTTGAGAAGACCTCTTTTTCCGCAATGGACGCCAACGGCATCGACCGATGGATTCAGAGCAACCAAATAGACCACCTACTTTTAATTGGCCTAGAAACCTCCATCTGTATTTACCAGACCGCAATTCAAGCACTGGGAGACGATATAGGCGTCACCCTACTCTCCGACTGCATCAGCGAGCGTCGCCCAGAAGATCGTGAACCTGTACTCATGCAACTGCTTGCCAATGACGCACATGTCCTTCCTTCCGAGACTATTTTTTACAGCCTCCTCGGTAGTGCTAACCACCCGCAATTTCGCGAATTCACTCAGATCGTCAAACGCTACTCCTAAAATAGCCGCTCGACCACTGAGCGAGACTCAATCACAATCACCATACACAGGTATAAGCGGATCACATCCGTGACGCCGTAATATTGACTTCCTGCCCTCCACACGTTGCAGTTCATCCTTTCTGCCACCCTCAAAAGTGGCTGATTCTTTTGATCTTATACTCTTCACTGACCAATCCACACTACCATGGGTAATTCCTTCGGCACACTATTTCGTATTTCTACCTGGGGCGAAAGCCACGGCGGCGGCATCGGCGTCGTCATCGACGGATGCCCACCGCGCCTCCCGCTATCAGTTGAAGAAATTCAGTTCGAACTCGATCGCCGCCGCCCAGGACAGAGCGATATTACCACACCTCGTAAAGAGAGCGATGCAGCAGCTATCGTATCGGGTGTTTATGAAGGTCAAACGTTGGGCACCCCAATCGGCATCTATGTGCCCAACGGCGACCATCGCCCCTCGGCATACACGGAGATGAAGGATAAATTCCGCCCTTCACACGCAGATTTCACCTATCAGACAAAATTCGGCATACGTAACCACGAAGGTGGTGGCCGCTCCTCAGCGCGAGAAACCATCGGCCGCGTTGCAGCCGGGGCGGTTGCAAAGAAAATCCTCAAACTAGCTGACGATATTGAAGTACGTGCTTACATCACCTGTGTGCACGACATCGAGATGCCAACGTTAACCACTTTTCCGACTCTGGAAGAAGTGGAAGCCAGCCCCGTGCGTTGCCCTCACCCTGAAACCGCTAAAAAAATGATCGAGCGCATTAAAGCGGTGCGCACGGATGGCGACTCCGTAGGTGGAATCATCGAATGCCGCGTGCGTAACCTCCCTGTCGGTCTCGGCGTACCTGTATTTGACCGCCTCGAAGCAGATCTAGCCAAAGCCATGCTCTCGATACCTGCCACCAAAGGCTTTGAAGTCGGTAGCGGCTTCGATGGCTCAGTCCTGCTGGGATCCGAACACAACGACGTTTTTGTCAATAAAGACGGCAAAGTCGGCACCGAGACGAACCGCTCTGGTGGGGTTCAAGGCGGTATTAGCAACGGTGAAGAGCTCGTTTTTCGCGTTGCCTTCAAGCCCACTGCGACCCTCATTCAAAAGCAACGCACCGTCGATAAAGAAGGCACCGAGACAGAGCTCATGGGCCGCGGGCGCCACGACCCTTGCGTCGTTCCTCGGGCAGTGCCTATCGTCGAGTCGATGGCAGCTCTCGTTCTAGTCGACCATTGGATGCGCCAACATGCGCAATGCAACAGCTTCGATTTCGAAAAAAAATAGCGCAGCGCCTTTTTACTGGCAAATCTGTTCACCACGATCGACTGGAATCGTCATGTCCGACCAAGCACCCTACGTATACCTCGTCCTCGGGATTCCCAACAGTGGCCGCCGTGATATAATCTTTGATCTCATTCAAGATGGTATCGCTGGCAAAGAGCAAGTCCTCTACTTCCGCCCAGAAGAGGAAGCTACGAGCCCCTTTGATGAGCAACTCGAAGCACTCGATACCGTCCATATCGTCAACTGGCAATTGCACGATGCCAAGGTTAAGCACGGCCAGATCAACGCCGCGCCTGGGAAGATTATTTTTCTAGCACCTGGCACCTGCGATCCTGCTGATGCAGCTGAAGCGATCAAAATATGGAGCGATCATAACCAATGCCAAGTCGCGCGGATTATTACAGTGGTGCATAGCGCTTTTTTGTCCGAAAATAACGCAGCTCTGGCATGGTTCGATGCTTGTATTCACTTTTCCGATATCGTGCTCATGAATCGCCGCGAGACAGTAAACAACAAATGGGTCAAAGATTTTGAAATGGGGTACCGCAAGCAGTTCTCTCCCGCTCGTTTTCTGTTTGTAAAAAAAGGCCGTGTGGCCAACCCGCTCGAAGTCCTCGAGCCCGAAGCACGTCGGATTTCATTGTATTTCGACGAACTCATACCGATTGAAGATGATGAATTTGAGGACGACGAGCAACCTGAGGATACCAAGCCCGACAAGTATATTGAACGCTTGGAAAGCGGTCAACGTGCCTATCCCGTCCCCTGCATTAAAAAGCTACTGTAAAATTTACAGACAAGCACCTAAGCACCTTGACTCGATTGGCTAAAAGCGAATCTAGACTCGGTAATATATATGATCCAACTTCAATATATAGTACGATGAATCCACATCAAATACTCATAAAAAAACCATGAAGATAGAAGCAGCGAATACAGATGCATGGAATATCGCCAAGGGAAAGCACTCAGAAAAACCAACTGTTTTGCGATTCCGTCCTAGTCTAGAGGCTCATCTGGGAGATGAAAAATACCCGCGGCGACTTTTGATCGTCTGGCAATTCGACCCTGAAGACAATAGCGGCATGCCTTCCGAATCGCAAAGTGCGGATATGAAGGATTTTGAAGATATGCTGATTCAAGCACTGGACCATGATCGCCTAGCCATACTTGCATTTGTCTTCACCACACTCGGTAGCAGAGAATGGCACTTTTATTTCTCTGATATCAGTGAGGCAGGCATACGCATCAATCAAGCACTCGCTGCTACACCAGGTCT
Source organism: Puniceicoccaceae bacterium (assembly GCA_017857255.1). Classification (GTDB taxonomy): domain Bacteria; phylum Verrucomicrobiota; class Verrucomicrobiia; order Opitutales; family Coraliomargaritaceae; genus Lentimonas. The sequence continues at coordinate 10,005 of JAFMDL010000031.1, forward strand.
ACCAATTACATTAAAAGTCGAAGATGACCCAAACTGGGATGAGCTGCGCCAAGTCCTACAACTTTGCAAACCACAGAGCTAAACAACCAGTCACTCGGCATCAAACCGCGGTGAGTCGCTATTAGCTACTGCTACCCACCAATTCAGCTCTAAGGGCCTGTTCTAAGCCCTGAGGCAAAGCATCAGCGGAACTTTTGCATGCGACCACGACTGCACCAACAATTGGGGTCATGAGACTCTGCTGAATCTTTAGCTCTGGCATGCTTGCCTTAAACTCAGCTAATAATCGATCGCGGAAGACATCAGAATTTTCAAGTAAGCCGCCGACCAACACGACTGGCCCCTCTTCCAGATTTGCCTTGCGCCGAGTCACCGCGACAACGCGCACCAGCTCTTGAACCGCTCTTTCCCAGATTTCGTCCGCTGCCTTCACACCCGCTTGTGCCAATTGTATAACCACCGGCGCTAACGCAGCAATCTGCGGATTATTAATCTCACCAGTCTTTACCTTACTGAGTAATGCTTCCATCGAATCACAACGAAAGCGCTGCAGCACAGTACGTTGCCAAGGTCCCGCAGGCCGGCGACCATCAGATTCTTGAAACGCTGCCATCATTGCTTGCTGACCAATCCATGAACCACTGCCCAAATCATCATACGCAGGGCCCCATCCACCGGTACGGTGGGTCCGCCCTGCCGTATCGCGCCCTAAGCAAATAGAGCCTGTGCCAGCAATTAACAGTAAGCCTGGTCGATTTGCGAGTGCACCAATCAGTGCTATGTGTGCATCAGAAGTTAGAATCGGCAGCTCAAGGGGCACTGGCGTTAAATTAGCTAGGACCTCACGTATTTCATCCTTATTTTCAGCAGAGGCCGCTCCAGCTAGCCCAAAGCAGCAGGCGATATACTCGATATCTTCTGGCAACTCATCAAATGTCTGATCCAACAAACCTTGAAGATTACCTTTAAGTGCTTCCATGCTTAACTGCTGCACATTGGAAGGCCCTGCCACAGCACGTCCTAAAATATCCCCAGCCTCGGAAACTAAAAGACTGCGAGTGCGGGTGCCTCCACCATCAATTCCTAAATATGCTTTCATTTTATTAGTTATACATAGCTTCAACCACTGCACACAAGCTATGTAAGCGAAAAAAATGACATCTTTTTACACACGTTTGTAATTATGTTGCTGGGCAAAATATTTAATTTGTCTCACTCACATTCGTAGATGCAGCAGTAAGAAAAACAGGTGACCCGTGCGTGAATCCTATCAGTCACCGTAAGAAGTCGGAATACTAATACTACCAACTTTTTCCAGTTCACATAATGAGTCTTTGTAAATCAACTTGTTACCAGGCAAAAGAAGCCTTGAACACTTGGCTGTTATGGCTTTGTTACCTTCCATCGATATGCTCGTTAAAAAAGGTACCTGAGCTTCTGTCTACCATGCGCCTCAAACCACTTATACATACAGGACTGTTGTTCTCACTTTGCTTATTACAGGGATGTCAATTCTTAGAACACACCAGTAATTTAAGCGCTGTGATGGAAGACCAAATAGGCCATTCCATCGACGAAATCCCGTCCTACCCCTGCACCCTCGGCGCACACCGCGGCGCCTCAGTCGATCATCTGGAAAATAGTTTTTCAGCACTTATGGCGGCAACTCACGACTCTCGCTATGCGTTTATCGAGTTCGATGTGCAATATACCAAAGACAATCAAATCGTGGTCTTTCACGACAAGCGACTCCTACGCCTATTTGGCAAACTGGCCAGCATTAGTAATTCCACCTATGCTGAATTATACAAAGCCACCGATGGTCAGATCGCACGTTACGAAGATGTCATGGATGCCATTGATAAGAAGATAAACATTGAAATCAAATCACAGGGCAATGACGAAGAAGACTACCGCTTGGCAGAAGCGATCATTGCAGACGTTCAAGCCCGAGGTCGCGAAAAAGACGTAATGATTAGCTCGATCTCCAGTGAAGTGGTACAGGCGATCAAACAGACCTACCCGACCATCCCCACGGGCCAAATTTATTGGATTAACGCATCCACTTACTTGCCGTTTGACGCCTTAACCGAAAGTTTATACCACAAGTTTACTGAAACAAAAGCAGACTATTTAATGCTACACGTCGCAAACCTGCGCAACATGGAAGACTTATTAAGCCTAAAGCCCGAGGGTAAAAGCATCATGTTTTGGGACTTTGAAGACAACATGTATTTGGTGCGACAAAGTTACCGCGACCGACTCTGGGGGACTTCAGTCATCGCTGACATGTGGCAGCGCTTTGTCTATAAATTTATCTAGGTTTGATTCCATCCTGAGCATCAAGAGCCTCAGGCAGTCGAACCACTCGCATTAAATAAGTCAGTTAATGATCCCTGCACATTAGCCAGCCAGAATGCTCAGGGTTAAGAGTGGCTCAGCCCTCGTCAATCAACTGCTTTAGTAGCTGATCCAACATGCCAGGGTTGGCCTTGCCCTTGGTGGCTTTCATGACTGGCCCCTTGAGTGCATTGAGTGCCTTTTCGTTACCCTCTTTATATTGGCCAACTGCCTTGGCATTACCTGCAATAGCTGCGCGACAGAGCGCCTCTATTTCACCTGTATCATTGCTCTGCTTGAGTCCTTGCTGCTCTACGATCGCATCAGGCATCTCACCAGTCTTAAACATCTCAGTGAAAACTTTCTTTCCGATCTGCTTAGAGATCACACCCTCATCGATAATCTTGGCCAACGTCGCAATGTGCGCAGGTGTCAACTTTGACTGGCTCACGCAATGTGCGCTTTCACCGTGCTCAGAGGCTTCAGAAAGTTCGCGCAACAGGTCATTGGTGATGTAGTTGGCGATTTGCTTAGGCGCATTATGTGTCTTGAGCGCGACTTCAAAGAACTCACTCAGCACACGATTCGGGCACAGTACGGAAGTGATGGTAAACGGCAAGTTTAAGTCTTCTTGATAGCGTCGTTGCTTGTCGAGCGGACGCTCGGGCAGCTCGGCCTCTAGCTCAGCCACGCGAGCACGGTCCATCTGCACCGGCATCAAATCAGGATCGGGAAAGTAGCGGTAGTCGTGCGCTTCTTCCTTACTGCGGAGTGAGAAGCTGATGCCTTTGTCGACATCCCAGCGGCGGGTTTCTTGGGTGATGGCACCACCCTCTTCCAGGATCTCGGTCTGGCGCTCAATCTCGTATTCGATCGATGCCTTGACGTTGGAAATGGAGTTAAGATTTTTCATCTCGGTACGCGTGCCGAGCTTATCCGAACCTACTGGGCGAATTGAGACGTTGGCATCGCATCGCATTTGTCCCTTCTCCATATCGCAATCGGAAATATCGGCATAGGTAATCATATTACGCAGGCAGTTTAAAAACGCGACGGCCTCCACCGAAGAACTCATATCCGGCTCAGTTACAATCTCAGCCAACGGCACACCGGCACGGTTAAAGTCGATCACCGTATCAAATGCTTCGTGTGTTAGTTTACCGGGATCCTCTTCAAGATGGATACGGTTGAGCGTGACCCAGCGGTGCTCTCCCTCGACATTACGGGATGGCCCGGGCAGTTCGATCTCGACCTTACCGCCGATGCAGAGTGGCTCCTCATTTTGTGTGAGCTGGTAGTTTTTCGGCGAGTCTGGGTAGAAATAATTCTTACGATCCCACTTACAGACTTCGGCAATCTCGCAGCCAAGCATCAAGCCGAGCTTAGCGCACTTTTCGATCGCGGTGTGATTCAGCACTGGCAGTGTCCCCGGCAGGCCTAGTACGACGGCGTCTGTCAATGTATTCGGGGCAGCACCATAGTTGTAAGGTGCAGCGGTAAACATCTTTGTGCGCGTTTTGACTTGGACGTGGATTTCAAGTCCGATAACTGCTTCGTATTGCATACTGGAGTGTGGATAAGAGTGAGAAGGGCTCAGGATACGTGGCATTTGGAACCACGAATGGTGACGAGTTCACACAAATCTTGAATGAGACCTGATGGCACCCCACTCTCGAATAAATCTGTGTTCATCGTGATTTTTAAGCGTCGTTATAGTTTTGGTGTCTGTTGTGCGTAGTCGTGGGCTTTTTCGAAGGCATTTGCTACGGCGAACATATCAGCTTCGCCAAAGGCTTTGCCAATCACTTGCAATCCGATCGGCAGACCGCTTTTAGTGAATCCACTCGGCACTGAGATCGCAGGCAACCCGGCCAAGTTAACCGAGATCGTATAAATATCACTCAGATACATCGCGAGTGGATCATCCGCGCGTTCGCCGCGCTTAAAGGCCGGAGTCGGCGAAGTCGGCGTAAGGATCGCGTCGACCTGCTCGAAAGCCTCCTCAAAATCCCCAAGGATCAAGCGGCGTACTTTTTGCGCACGTAAATAATAGGCATCGTAATAGCCTGAGCTGAGTACGTAAGTGCCGAGAATGATACGGCGCTTGACCTCGTCGCCAAAGCCTTCACCACGGCTCTTGGTAAAGAGCGACAGAGCATCGTTGGCCTCGGGACTACGGTGTGTGTAGCGCACGCCATCGAACCGCGCGAGATTGGAAGAAGCTTCTGCAGTCGCCACGATGTAATAGACTGGCACCGCTAGTTCAGAGTGTGGCAGGGAAATGTCGACGATCTCACATCCTTGGCTTTGGTACCAGTCAATCGCTTGCTCAATATTAGCCTTCACTTCCGGGTCAATTCCATCACCAAAAAATTCGCGCGGCACTCCGAGCTTCCAGGGACCTTTTTTTTCTTTGAGGGCTTGAGCGTAATCGGTCTCACCCTGCGGAGCGATGGAAGTCGAATCCAAATCGTCCTTACCAAGCATCGCTTCCATCAGAATCGCGGCATCTTCAACCGTGCGAGCAAAGGGCCCGACTTGATCCAATGACGATGCAAAAGCTACAAGGCCGTAGCGAGAAATAAGCCCATAAGTCGGTTTCATACCGACTACACCGCAGAGTGCCGCAGGCTGACGGATCGAGCCGCCAGTATCTGTGCCAAGGGTGGCTATCGCTTCTCCAGCGGCCATTGCAGCGGCGCTGCCGCCAGAAGAGCCGCCAGGAATCGTCTCTAGGTCCCATGGATTGGCGGTGGTTTGGTAAGCGGAATTCTCAGTAGATGAACCCATTGCGAACTCATCCATGTTGAGACGACCCCAAATCACAGCCCCCGCTTGGCGAAGCTTCGCAATGCAAGTCGCATCAAAGGGCGACACATAGTTCTCCAGCATCTTAGAGGCACAGCGCAGTGGTTGATCCTTCACCGCAAGTGTATCTTTGATGCCGATGGGAATGCCATCAAGGGCCCCAAGGGCTTTGCCCGCGGCACGACGCTCGTCAGAGGCCTTCGCTTGAGCCAATGCATCGTCAGCATCGGTCGAGAGAAAGGCTTTTACCTGTTCGTCTACGGACGCAGTGCGGTCGATCACAGCTTGAGTGATAGCGACGGAAGTAGTCTCACCCGCAGCAAGTGCAGCGGCAAGTTGAGCGATAGTTTTGAAATGGAGATCGGACATACTCTAAAAGGCTTAGCTTCCGTGTTTATTGAACCACGAATACTTAAATGATGAAATTTCTAAACGACTGTGTGCAATGAATAAAGATACAGAAAAATCACCCTCTCTATCTGAGAAACAATTATATTCCTGTGTATTCGTGATCATTCGTAGTTCTTCTAAGTGGCTCGGGGCATTGAGATTACTCGACGACCTTCGGCACCACGACTTGGTTATCACGTTGCTCCGGCGCTCGACTAGTTAGAACTTCTGGCGCGTACGTAGGGCCAGGTTGGTCACCTTCGCGCCAAACGTTAAAGACACGGTGGGCGTGCGCCATCGGTTCCACGCCCTCGACATCCACTGCATTCAGCTTTTCAAAATAGCCGAGGATGTCGTCTAGCTGTGAGCCAAGCTTGGCCTTCTGCTCCGCGCTCATGTCAAGCCGCGCAAGATTGGCGACATAGTCGATGTCAATGTGTGGTGTTTCGCTCATACTAATTAAAAGTTAGAATAAACCATATTATAAATGGCAACCATCTAAACTGGAGAACTCGCGCACATGGCAAGATTGCGCTTATTTAGCCTACTTTACACATCACAGTCATTAAATCTTCACTGTGAATATGAAGTAAAAATGCCACCTACTATTTTGCAAAAATTGACATCTTGAACCTCAAAGTTGATGTAATTGAAAGATTCTTAAAATGCAGACACCCCGTAGCCACATGGCCCGCCTGCAATCATTCCTTAACTATGACCCTCCTGTTAAGAACGATGCTCCAAACAGTAACTACACTCAAAACTCTCGCACCTTTCACTGTCCTCATTTGTGATGATCGTGATGATAACATTCGACAGATCAGCGCCCTCTCGCAACTGCTTGGTTGTCATGTCACCACGGCCATTAATGGTCAGGAAGCAGTTGAATACTGTCAGAATCAAAAATTTGATGCGATCTTAATGGATTTAGTGATGCCCGGGATGAGTGGACTAGAGGCAGCAAGGGCCATTCATAGTGCTGAAAGCCCGAATAAAGCGACACCGATTATTGCAGTTACTGCAGACGAAGATCCGATCGTGAAGGCTGGTTGCTCCAGCTTTGGCATCGATTACTACATGACAAAGCCAATCAAAGAATCAACCTTGCACCGCATCCTGAGTGAGTGCCAGGCAAAGCTGTGAACGAAGACCATTGGTGCGGTTGAAGTGAGCGCGATGATTCCACCGCGACTCATTGTTGAATCCGAAAAAAGGCATGCAGTGGGCATCGATCCCGCAGCGTAAACTACTTCTTATTTGCGGATTTGATACTCAGTCTTCTCGACTATAAGCTTTTGAATTCCGTCGAAGGCAGCATTTACTTCCTTATCCTTCAAAGTACGATCTGCCGCGCGGAAGCTCATGCTAAGGGCGAGGCTTTTTTTGCCTTCGGCTAAACCTTCGCCTGTATAAACATCGAATATGCGTACTGTTTCGCAGATAAACCCGTGCGTGGCTTTTTTAGCAAATTTCGCGACCTCACGCTCAACATCACCTGCTTGGACAGAATGATCGACGATCAATGCCAGATCTTTGGCAGATGCAGGTTGATTACTGACACCAGAATGACGACCGCCCTTGGCTTTGCGCTCAAAGAACTTAGGCGTCATTAAAATCGAGCCCGCAATGACAGGAGTGGTGAGATCCCACCGCTCTTTCAATGTGGATACGTTCAGCAAGCCACAGGTCGCCTCAAATCCCATCTTTGCAAAGTCCCCAGCAACCGCGGCATGACCTGACTGCCACAATTGACAGTCTTCAATTGGCTTGAAAGTGAGCTTACTCGCAGCAGTGCCAGCGATCTCAAGAATCTCTCCAGTAAGGGTCTTGGCTGTAAAAAAATCAGCCACTTCACGCTGGCGCCATTCACGAGTGATTTGATCTGCGACAATGACGAAACTGACCGAAATCAGCTCAACCATCTGCCCCTTCACCGCACGATAGACATGTCCGCGTTCGAAAAAACGTGTCGCTCCTGTACCGCGGGCAGCATTGAGCTTAAGCACATCCAGTAACCCTGGTACCAAGGACGCACGCAGATGGCTCTGATCACTTTGTAACGGATTGTCCAATGCGAGTACCTTATAACTATCATCACCGAAGAAAAATTGCGTCTCTTCAGGGTCGCGTAGTGAATATAAAAATGCTTCGTCAAAGTTTTGGCCGGTCAAATAATCTGCAACGACCTCGTTGACCGTATAAATGCGGTGGTCGTTGTCATTGATCCCACGAGCAACCACTTCCGACTCAGGAATTTTGTCTGTCCCGTACACACGAATGAACTCCTCGATCAAGTCGACTTCACGCTGTAAATCTTGCCGGTAGGATGGAATGGAGACTTCCCAGCGGATACCTCCAGCAGCCTCGCTATGGATCGAAACATTCAGGCCTAGAGACTCCAATACGCTTTGAATCTCTGTATCGCTTACTTCAAAACCGATGAATGTGCGTACGCGGTTCGGACACAGAGCGACCTCGGAAATTGTGGGTGGCTCTGCCCCGACTTCAATCAAGTCGCCTTCAACAGTGCCTCCTGCGACTTCAAGAATGAGGTCAACAGCACGCAGCGATGCGAAAACCACTCCTTTCGGGTCGACGCCACGCTCAAAACGATATGAGCTATCGGATGACAGGCCGAGCTTCCGTGAGGTTGCACGCACAGCAGTCGGCGCAAAATAAGCAGCCTCTAGCACGATGTCAGTCGTTGAGTCATCCACCTCGGCATCAACGGAGCCCATCACACCTGCGACCACAAGCGGACGCTCAGCATCCGCAATGACAACCATATCTGCATGAAGTTTACGCTCAACATCATCGAGGGTCGTCACCGTCTCGCCCTCGCCTGCTCTGCGTACGGCCAGTTTACCACCCTTGATCTTGGCAGCATCGAATGCATGTAACGGCTGGCACGTTTCGTGAAGGACATAGTTCGTCACATCTACGATGTTGTTAACCGAGCGCTGTCCGGTCGCTTCGATAAGCTCTTTTAGCCACTTTGGGCTTACGCCGACTTTTACGCCTTTGATGCAAATCGCAGTGTAATGCGGGCACACTTCTGGCGCACTGACTTCGACACCCGTAATAAGCGGATCACCATTAGATGGGTTCTCAGTACTAGCTTTCACTTCTGGATATTTAACTGAGAGTCCAAACTTGGCGGCAAGCTCACGCGCGACCCCTATGTGGCTGAGCACATCAACGCGATTCGGTGTTATTTCGAGGTTGAGAACAGTATCGCCACCCGCGTAGAGATCGTTCACTGGAGTGCCCAGCGCGATGCCTGCATCCAAGATCATGATACCGTCATGGTCATGCCCGACCTGTAGCTCTTTAGCGGAGCACATCATACCAGCAGATGGCTGCCCACGGAGCTTCGACGATTTAATTTTAAAATCACCAGGGAGCACGGCTCCCGGAAGTGCCACCATCACGCGGTCACCTTCGTTGAAATTTTTCGCGCCACAGACAATGTCGTGTACCTCTCCTTGGTTGCCAGTGCTTACTTTGCAACAACGCAGACGGTCAGCGTCAGGATGCTGACAATACTCAAGGACCTGTCCGACTACGACATTGTTCAGCTGTGGAGGGCCCATCTTTTCGATTTCTTCAATATCAAAACCCAGTAGCGGCAAAACCTCTTGCAGTACTTCTGGTGAATGTTCGACAGGGTCGAGATCGATATAGCTTTTAAGCCAGTTGTAGGAAATTTTCATCTCAGGGAAGTTATTTTTTGACCACAGATTAACGCGGATATTTTATGCGAACTGCTTAAGGAAGCGTACGTCGTTCTGATAGTAATAGCGGATATCGTCGACCCCTTGCAGGATCATAGCAATGCGCTCGATACCCATGCCGAATGCATAGCCAGTATACACCTCGGGATCAATCCCCACCGCCTTGAAGACTTCGGGGTCAACCATGCCACACCCCATAATCTCAAGCCACTTGTTGCTGAGCTTACCGAGATCTGGCGAGAAAAAGTCCATTTCGAAACTGGGTTCGGTGAATGGAAAGAAACTCGGGCGTAAGCGTGTTTTTGCCTTCGGGCCAAAGATCGTCTTCACAAAATGATCCAGCGTAGCCTTGAGGTCTAGCAGGGTGACATTTTTATCCACGTACAGTCCTTCAATCTGGTGAAAGTTGGCACTGTGCGTGGCATCAGGAGTATCGCGGCGAAAACAGCGTCCCGGCGCCACGATACGAATCGGTGGCTTGCCTTTGAGCATCGTACGAATCTGTACCGTTGAAGTGTGGGTACGGAGAAGGTATTTCTCGTCACCCTCTTTACTCACATTTTCTACCTTTAAATCATCTGGCAGATAATAGGAGTCCTGCATGTCACGCGCAGGGTGATCGCTCGGGATATTCAATGCGTCAAAGCAGTAATGCTCAGTTTCAACCTCAGTCGCCTCTGCAACCGAAAATCCAATACGGCGAAAAAGGTCGACCATTTCCTCTCGCACCTGAGCAATCGGGTGCAGCGTCCCACGTGCAGGCTCTGGGCTGGGTAAGCTTGGATCAATTGCCGGCCCAAGTTTGGCTGCGAGTTCTGCGGCCTCTAAGCGCTCGATAAATTGATCAAAGACCGCGTTTACGGCTGTTTTTGCATGATTAATGAGTTTCCCCATTGCAGGCTTATCCTCTTTAGGAACTTCCCCCATGCGCTTCATCACATCCGTGAGTGAGCCTTTCGGGCCTGAAATGGTAGCTTTGTAAGCCTCAAATTCTGCGCGTGTTTGAATATTGGGCGCATTTTTCTGCACGCCTGCGACGATCGCTGTTAACTCTTCTTGCATGATTCCTACTCGTTAAAGTGAACCGAAGAGGGTTTCAGCCCACGGCATTTTGTCGAGACGGATTTCGCGATATTTTACAAACAAGTTTATGGGGTGCTTAAAAGAAGGTCTCCCACACTCGTATACCACCGCGCAAACCAACCAAGAATCACTCCAGAATAGCGCTAAATTTCACCACCTAAGATCAAAATTAAAGACTTCCCAAAAGCATCACACTGAGCCTTGTTTACAGACATGTACTTACCGATCATTTATCAAGACGCAAACTATGTCGCGATTGACAAGCCACCAGGCTTGCTGGTGCATCGGACTCAATTAGACACTCAAGCGACACAATTTGCACTGCAACTCTTACGTGATCAAATTGGACATGAAGTCTCTCTCTGCCACCGACTGGATCGTGCGACTAGCGGCATTCTGCTGTTCGCACTAAATCACGAAGCACTCTGCTTCGCTCAGGCACAATTCGCGGACCGCACTATACATAAGGAATATCATGCAGTGGTTCGCGGTTGGACTCAAGATGCAGGCACCATCGATTACGATCTGCGCGCTGAGGATAATCCCACCAAAACTCAAAGCTCAAAGACCGAGTACACCTGCTTGAATCGCAGTGAGCTACCACTCCCAGTAGGGCCATACCGCACAGCTCGCTTTTCACTGTTAAAATTAAATCCGCTCACTGGTCGAAAGCATCAACTGCGGCGCCACATGGCTCATATTCGCCATCCAATTATCGGCGACACTTGCCATGGGGACAGCGCCCAAAATCGCTTCCTTAGACAACATTTTGGTGTACAACGACTGCTACTCAGAGCCACTGCATTGGAGCTCGACCTACCTGAATCTCGCAGCCGTCTTCAACTTAAAGCGGCACAAGACAGCGAATTTCAACAATTAGCAACCAGTCTCAAGTTGATTTAGTTACCACTTTGACTATGCGAAAAGCTCAGAAACAACCTGCTCCATCAGGTCAATCTTGATAGGCTTACTTAAGTAAGCGTCCATTCCAACCTCGAGACAACGAGCCTCATCGGTCGATAAAGCATTCGCGGTCAAGGCGATTATTTTCACATCTTTCATTGCTTCACTTGCTGCTCCCAAGCGGATCTGTTTAGTCGCTTCCAATCCATCCATAACAGGCATTTGCAGGTCCATAAAAACCAGATCACATGGGTTCTCCTGCAAGTGCTCCAGTAGTTCTGCCCCGTTCTCCTTGTACTCTGCTTCCCATCCCAAACGACGTAACAGCATCATCATCACCCGCTGATTTGCACGATTATCTTCCGCTACGACAATTTTAAGTGGAAGCGTTTCTCCCAGTTTTTTCGAAGCCTTTAAATCAGCTTTCTGTGTAGAAACGGCTTTTTGAGGCGTCACACTTTTATCCAGATCTACTTCAGCTACCTGAATGCGCGCGTAAAAGCTAGATCCTCTGGCCACACGACTCGTCGCCCACACCTTGCCTCCCATTGCCTCTGCCAAACGCTTACAGATCACTAAGCCCAAGCCAGTGCCCCCATATTTTCGAGTCGTCGATGAATCTCCCTGAGAAAATGGACGAAATAACTTCTGTAACTGCTGTGGACTAATTCCAATGCCAGTATCGCGCACCTCAAACTCTATCGTACACATACCACGCTCTTCGGCTGCAGTATCACGAGACACATTCAAATTAATCTCACCCTTCTCAGTAAACTTAACTGCATTTGCCAAGAGGTTCGATAAAACCTGACGAATACGCATCTCATCACCTTCGACCATACGACTCACATCCTCACCTATTTCGACATGCAAATGAATGCCCTTTTGAGTGGCTTCATTAAAAAACAAGCTCACTAACTCCCGCAGCATAGAAACTAAATTAAATGTGCGTATCTCGAGATTTAGGTGGCCCGATTCGATCTTCGAAAAGTCCAACACATCACTAATGAGTGCCATCAATGTTTTGCCGCTAGAACGAACAGTATGCACATAATCTAATTGCTCTTCGGTCAGATCTGTTTCCGTAAGCATATCAATGAAGCCAATGATACCATTTAATGGAGTGCGGATTTCGTGACTCATCGTCGCTAAAAAATCACTCTTTGCGCGATTCGCAAAATCAGCTTCTTGGGCAGACGCACGGGCTTCCTCAATCACTAAATTCAGGCGACGATTCACTTCTTCTAGTGCATGCTGCGCCTTCTCAGCATCTTCCATCATACTAAATGCTACTTTACTCCCTTGGTTGAGCTCTTGAGCTTGGTTGAGCAAATCATTATTCATACCAATCAATTCCTTTTCGGCTCGCTTCCAGCGCTGTTCCGTTTCTCCGCGCTCACGTAACACATAGCGCATCTTAGCCGCGACACCTTTGAACTCGGAAAAATAATACACCTGATGCATCAGGACAGATCCCTCTCGACCGCCACTAGAAAGACGATCACCGAGTAAGTTGAGGTTCTGCTCCACCAAGTTGGAAATGTGCTTAGACACTAGCACCGGAATACCAATGCCTGTAACAATCAGAGCCAGGGCCAAAGTCATCTCCAACATTAGATGCTGGTTTAATTTTTGTAGCCGCTCGTCATTCATTGAGCCTAGCGCTACATTACCAGCGTCTGCAGGACTATCCATCTGCATCCTTTGCTCCATAAGCTGCACTTCAAGTTGCGAACTTTGCTCATTATAATCTGCGATCCTCAACGAAATCAAGATGCCTACTACCAAACAAATCAGAAGCCCCATTGGGATGCCTGCATACAAGGTGAAATACCGCGCGATCGAAGCTGAATTATTATTCATCTATCGCCACTTTCTTGCTGCTAAGCGCTTCTCTAACAAAGACAGAATTATCTGTCGTCGAATCCACTTGGTAACGCGCTGGTTGGTGAACCTCATTAAGTAATTGGTTCACTTCACCCTTTAATTCCAATACTCGATTTTCCCGACGCACTATGCCTTTTTTAAAACGCTCCAAGTCATTCATGACACGTTCATGATCGGCTAAGCTTGAAAGCTTTCGAGGCACTAAAGAAAAAGCGGCCTCAACCAAATGCAAGTGCGGTAAATAGCGACCACTAATGAGTAGCTTGATCGAATGTCCATTCACATGCTTACAGGCAATTTCTTCCCGAACGCTAATCGTACCAGTCTTAATTTGGTGCACGATACTAGCTATTCGCGTTGAATCAACTCCTAGCACTTCTTCTAAATGGGCACCAGAGAGGTCTTTACTTGAAGAAATGCCTAGCAATTCAAAAAAACCAGAACTTGCGCGCTCGATATGCAAAGTGCCCGCAGCAAAGATCACTAAACTAGCAACTGAATTGGCATAGATGTCATCGATACGCTCCGATTCCACACCTAATTGGTGGACGTGCCTGCGCTCGGCAACCGCAAGTTCATGAACTAACGTGCGCTCTCGACAAACAAATACACTCACAGCGACTGCTCCCAAGCATGCAAAAATCACGGTTTCCGCAAGATCCAGCCCATTGCGGGTAAACACTAAGCTCAGCGTTGCAAACGCAACTACCCCAGCCACAAGTCCTACCAATGCATGGTAGGAAGCGTTGGACACATTTGAATCTGATTGGGATTCCACAAACATTACAAGGCATAGATTATTTAGTCTAATGACAAAAAATAACAGTGTTTACCATAGCCCCTGAAATCTGACTCAGGCAATTAAAAATACGAGAAACTCCCTATTGCCTCATCAAACTACGACAATTCGACCTCAGCAGAGTCACGCCACAGGTAATCCAAACGATACAAATCACGCATCTCTTCAGTCTGTATGTGTATCATGAAAT
>JAFMDL010000003.1 GCA_017857255.1 Puniceicoccaceae bacterium
GCTTTTTAGTGTTCGGTAAGCGAGCGCGCCTATCGCTACATCATTGGTTGTGACATGGTCAACCGTGGCGATTGGGTGCCCTGGAGTGAAGAGGTGCACGACTGGTATCAGCGAGGCTAATTTTGCAATAATCTCGCGCCGCTGTTTGACTACTGGGCCAGACCCAGAAGGCACGTAAATGATGGCGCCATCGACTTGTCGTGAGCGAATGCATAGCGGAATTTCTTCGATACGGTTCATTTGATCCAAGAGTAAATTGAGATTCCGTTTCAAACATGTATTTTGTAGGTCGCCGATGAGCATGGAGAGGGTGGGCTCTTCCATGGAAAACTTGGTTTCGCCAATCGAAATAAGCGCGAGCGACCCGCAGCGTAATTTGGGCATGCGGCTTGCATTTAAGCCACCTCCTTGGCGGCCATTGGGGCGCGAATATCCCAGACGATCAATAACTTGGCGAACCAGAGCGGCTGTCTTGGGTTTAACCGCAGGGTTGGAGTTTAAGACTCGAGAAACTGTTGCTCGGGATACGTTGGCCTCTGTCGCAATATCGGTTATAGTAACATTCATATTAGGTGTGTATGTTTGAAGTTATTTAGCTTGAGTCGAGGTTAGATTCATGAAACACCTGTGAGCTGCGATGAAACAGATTCGTTACAATAAATATTGACGTGTTACATTTTACTTTCAATAGACCATTTAGATGAAAAACATGCCCTCAGGAAAAGCAATGACTGTCGATCCCTATGCAGCGATTGCAACAATCGATATATCTGGAGTCAGATCCGGATTAGAACCGCCTGTTTGCATGAAAAGCTCGGCGAGAGATTTGCCACTGGAGCGAACGGGTGCAGAGAGTGTCGTTTTGCCTAGGGCACCGAAGTAACAGTCTGCAACAGACCTGCAGTCTGCCTTAATGAGGGAGCGTAAACGAACCGCACCTTTTTTGACTAACTATGCGCCCAAGCTCCCGGAGACACGGGCGGTTAAATTTTTTGAGGAGTGTCAATGGCGTGTAGAGAAAAGTCGCGATGGAGCGGCTTTACAAGGAGCGATGGCAGGTGAGGGCCAGTGGGAGTCTGTTTCCATACCTCACTATGGACCACCACTTGGAAAAGCTGCGACTTATTATCGAGTCTGTTTTGATTTGTCGGACGAAATTGTGAATCAAGAAGCGATTATACTTTGTTTTGATGCGGTGGATTATCGCTGTCAGCCCTATTTAAATGGGGTATGCCTAGGTGAGCATGAAGGGATTTTTGAGGCGTTTGAGTTTGACGTTACCGGGATCGTTCAACCTGCGGGTAATACCTTGTTGGTACGGGTGGAAAATGATCACACCATGTTAGGTGAAGCGTTCGAGGAGGGTCAGGTCGATGGTGATAAGATTTATGCAGCTACTGGACTGGGCTACGACGATCCCGAATTAGGTTGGCATCATTGCCCGGCAGGAATGGGTATATGGCAACCTTTTCGTATTGAAGGACGCTCGCGTCTAGCGGTGGTGGATGTTTACGTGCAGCCCAAGCCGAGCTTAGATTCGGTCGAGCTTTTCATTGAAGTCGACAACCGAGGGAGCAGTCACTCTGAAAAAGTCGGTTTCCTTGTTTCAGTTTACGGGCAGAATTTTGAGGCCGCGGTGTATACTGATCATCTGTTTAGCCCCAGCACTAAGCCAGAGGGAGGTTTTGGCGATCTTGACAAAGAATTGGAAGATACATTACCACTTTTGGCGGGATCCGGACGCAACTATTTCAAGTTGATTCTCCCCATGGCTGAGCCGCGGATCTGGAATACAGAGACGCCATGGCTGTATCAAGCGCAGGTCCGACTGGTGGATGCAGCGGGCACGCTACTGGATGTGGCGAGTCAGCAATTTGGGATGCGTAGTTTTGAGCAAGATGAGACGACTGAGCCCAAGGGTAAATTCTATTTGAATGGAAGTGAGATCCGTTTGCGCGGTGCGAACACGATGGGGAATCTCGATCTGTGTGTGTTTCGCAATGATACGGAGCAATTGATCGATGATATATTGTTGGCGCGATTGACGCATATGAATTTTCTGCGACTGACGCAGCACCCTGTACAAAAAGCTATTTATGAATACTGCGACCAACTTGGCATGCTGTTGCAGACTGATTTACCTCTGTTCGGAACTTTACGGCGCAATCAATTTTTGGAATGCGTGCGTCAGGCTGGGGCGATGGAGAAACTCGTTCGCTCACACCCCTCAAATGTGCTAGTTTCGTTTATTAATGAACCATTTCCGAATGGGCGAAGTCGGCCGCATCGGTTCCTCGAGCGAGAGGAGATGCAACTCTTTTACAAGCTAGCGATAGATGAGGTTCGTCGGCACAACAAAGATCGCGTAATCAAATGTGTCGATGGCGATTATGATCCACCAGCGGAGTTTGGAATGCCAGACAATCACTGTTATTGCGGCTGGTATTTAGGGCACGGCGTCGACCTAGGATTACTGCATGCGGGCCATTGGATGCCGGTCAAGTCTGGGTGGCATTTTGGTTGTGGGGAGTTCGGAGCAGAAGGCTTGGATTCACTAGAGGTGATGCAGGCACATTACCCAAAAGAGTGGCTTCCAGCGACCTTGGAATCGGACTGGAATCCTGGGGTCATTCCAAAAGCACAAAGTATTAATTTCCACGGGTTGTGGTATGACACACCTAGTGATATTAAGGGATGGATCGAGGCGAGCCAAGATCATCAGGAGTGGGTTAATCGCTTGATGACAGAAGCCTTTCGAAGAATCCCCGGAATGAATACTTTTGCGATTCACCTTTTTATTGATGCCTGGCCGGCAGGGTGGATGAAAACCATTATGGATGTGAACCGCATCCCGAAAAAATCGTGGTTCAGTTATCGCGATGCATTGACGCCGTTAGCAGTTTTTCTTCGTTGTGATCGTACTGCTGGTATCGCGGGTGAGCGCATCGAGGTGGAACCATGGGTCATTAATGACCTAGTCGAGGCTCCTCAGAATTGTCGATTGGAATATGAGCTAAGCTGTGAGGGGAGCTCGCTCCATCGCGGGAGTGCCGCTGCACGGATTGAGTCGGTTGCTCCAGTCGGGCAAGGGGTCGTTCAATTTGAACTGCCAGATGTGGTAGCTGAGACTCGGTGTTACATCAATCTTAGCCTAGTGGATGCAGCAGGAACTGCGCTCCATAGTACGGAGTTGATGCTCGATGTGTATCCAAAGCTGGAGCGCCTTAGCGATGTGGGTCGCATCTGTCTCTTGGGTGAGCAATCAGCAGGGCGTGAGTGGCTGGGCGAACTTTCTGATTTCAGCGATAGTGAAGTATCGATCAGTGATGCCTCAGTCATCGTGATTACGGATATTAGTGCCTACGTTAAAGCCGCTCAAGAAGTGGATGCTGCCGTGCGCGATGGAGCGGTTGCACTTTTCCATCCGATGCCTGTGGGTAGCTATCGAATTGGAACCGCTACGGTCGAGGTTAAGAAGGCGGGTATGGGGCCCAGGCATTTTGTTTCATGCCAAACAGGGCATAAGGTGGTGGCTGGATTTAATAAGAATGCGTTTAAATTTTGGTACGATGAAAGTCGTGGTTATCCCAGTCCGCTGATTGATTCCACGCTAGAAGCGGACTCGTGGGAGTGCATTTTAAAGACTAGCGATGGTGGCTGGGGTCGCTCTTGGGGGGCGGTAATGGCTGCTGGTGAAAGATCATATGGCAAGGGCAAGTGGCGAATTTGCCAAGTCGACTTGTTGCACCGCGTAAAAACGAATCCTGCAGCTAAAATCTTTGCCATGCGTATGCTTGAACCAGTTCGTTGTTCTATCGCACCACTAGCAGTTCAATAAACCGAAGATTTTGATACTGATTCACCCTTTATAAAATAGAAATAATCATGCAACTTTTTGGACTACCTTTACTCGATATACTCGTAATTATAATTTATTTCTTGGTCGTGCTGTGGATTGGCTATCGCGCCATGCAGCGGATCAATAATTCGGAGGATTACTTTTTAGCAGGTCGAAAATTTGGAAAAGGCATCCAGACCTTTGCTGCCTTTGGCCAGGGGACTAGTGCCGAGTCAGCAGTGACTACCACGACGATGGTAAGCACGAATGGCGCGGCTGGAATCGGCATGGGCTTAATCAGTGGGATCATAGCAATGCCAATTTTCTGGATGACTACTATGTGGTACCGGCGTTTACGCTACCTCAGCCTAGCAGAATTTTTTGCCGAGCGTTATGGCTCTAAGCGTATGGCTGGGTTTTATGCCATTATTCAGACGCTGCTTTTTATGATCGTAGCTGCGACCGGATTTACTGCGATGTCAAAGACGGTGGCAGCGATTGCGGAAAAACCTGAAGCATCACTTACGCAAATAGAGCTTAGCGAACGTGCTTTGGCTACCGAACTTGGAGTGCTGCAAGATAAGGATTATCGTTTGCTGACGGATCCTGAATTAAGTCGAATGAAGGAATTGGTCGCCATGAGTCCGCAGTCAAATTTTAGCACGATCAATCGCACTTATTTAACTATTGGCTTAGCGATTATAATTTTGCTGTACGCAGTATCTGGTGGCTTAGAAGCGGCCTTTATTACAGATATGATCCAAGGTGTTTTCATCATATTGCTCACTTTGATGCTCATCCCGTTTGCGATGGCTAAGATAAATATGGTTTATGAAGTTGAGGGGATACTGGGGACCTTCAAGGCGTTCCATACGCACCTACCAGAAGCATTTTTTCAGGTACTTGGGTCGCCGAATTTGCCGCAGTTTACATGGTATTTTATCGTGGCTTTTGGACTGCTCTTCATGGTCAACACAGGAGTACAGGCTAATCAACTAACAGCGGCCGGTTCTGCAAAAGATGATGAGACTGCCCGTATCGGCTTCATTACCGGAATTTTTATCAAGCGCTATTGTAGTGTTATCTGGGGCTTTTTGGCGATGATGACCTTGTTACTTTACGGGGCTAAGGTCAGCGATCCCGATATGGTCTGGGGGATGGCGACCCGTGATCTTTTGCCAACAGGATTAGTAGGCTTAATGATTGCTTGTCTGATGGCCGCTTTAATGTCGACCGCCGATGCCTTGATGCTGACCAGCTCATCGCTTCTGACTAATAATGTCTACAAGCCTCTATGTCCTGGGAAGAGTGAGTCGCACTATGTTTTAATGGGGCGAATTTTTTGTTTGGCTTATATCGTAGGTGGAGTCGCGATAGCGTTAGTATTAGATGATGTCTTTACTCTTTTTCTGTTTATGATCACGTTTAATTCTGTGATAGCCGCGGTTTTTTGGCTGGGGATGGTTTGGCGACGTGCGAGTCGCTCTGCTGCATGGGTCTCGATTATCGTGACGACCCTCTTTACTTTGTTGTTGCCGCTACTTGTGCCACTTTGGCCAGGTGTGCGCAGTAGTGAATTTTTGGCAAAGGAAACTGCTGGCTATGCCGTTGAGCGGATTTATAGTGCGAAGGAATTTGATGTACGCGAACGGGCTGAAGAAATTGCAGTCTGGGATGCTTTGAGCACTGCAGGCAAAGTGGAGGGGACGAGACCGAATAGCCTCGCTCTAGGGGAAAAATTTACGAAGAGCGATTTCATCCAACCACGAAGTATTTACTGGCAGCAGGGTTTTGCTGAAGACCAAGATGGCTTACGCAGTGGAAGTGGTATGCTAAAAGTAGAGCTAGTGGTATTGGATTGGCTGGGCTTCGAACTCGAAACAAACAAATATGCCTTAAATGAAACGATTACTGCGATCTTTCGTTTGGTCATACCCTTTGGGCTCTTGATTTTAATCTCATGTTTCACTCGTGAGGAAGATCCCGTGCGCTTGAATATGTTTTATGCGCGTTTGCGCACCCCGGCGGTTGCTGATCACGAATTAGATGCTCTAGAAGTGGAACGTGTGCGACAGGATCCGTCTTTGTGTGACGACCTGCGGTTGTTTCCAGGTACCAACTGGGAATTCCGCAAGTGGACCCCTTCAGACTGGAAAGGTCAGGGTATTGTATTCTTAGCTGGTGGTGGGGTCGTCTTCCTGTTGTACCTTCTTTTGATGACAGGAAGTTGAAATTAATTAACTAACAGATGAAGAACTCTAAATTTCCAATCTGGCTTGCATTAGCTGGGGTACTTTTGTGCCTGCCTGGGTGTGGGGTTAAGCCCGACTTCAATGGACGTTCAACAGCGTCGAGTGCTAATTCTGACGTACCAGATGAGGATGTAGTTGCCGCTGATTTGAGTACGGCTAAGGGCATAGAACAGATTACAATAGAACGAGAGTACTACGTTGCAGCCGAAGGTTCCATTGGTGGATTAGGCACCTATCAATCACCTTTTAGTTCAATACATTTGGCAGTCGAAGCGGTACTGGCTGATGGTGACGCACTCGGCACGACGATCTTTTTACTCAACGGGGTACATCGTCTACAGCGCAGTCTGGTTATCTCAGAAGCTTTATCAGGTACAGAAGCGGCTCCCTTTAAAATAAAAGCCTTGGAGCCTGGTAAGGCAGTCCTGTCTGGTGCAGTGGAACTTCCTGCAGGAGATTTTCAACAAGTCAGCGACTCAACGTGCTTAAAGCTCTTGCAATCAGAGGTAAGAGGCATGGTGAGGGTTGCTAATTTGAAAGATAAAACCTTAGTGAAGGCATTGTCGGATAGCGATGCACAGTATATTGTAAATAGCCGATCGCAGGTTTTGACAAAGGCCCGTTGGCCCAATAAAGGCTTTGCCCATATTGATGAAATCATGGATGGCGGAGTGGTCTACACATCAGGCCGAACCCCCGGTGAACGCCCGAAGGCAAGTTTGGAAAATCCCATTGGTGGAGTCTTTAATGCCTTAGAAGTTTGGCAAGGGGACTGGGAGGCTGAGTTAGCCTTGGGAATGATGAATCCGAAAGTCTATGGCTTTTTTTATTATGATTGGCATTTTGAAAACGGAACACTGGCAAAAATAACTCTGGAGAGGTCGTTACAATTGGCTGGCTCGACTCGTTATGGCATAGGTGGGCATGAGAAAATCCCGCGCCGTTTTTTTGTTTCAGGATTGCTTTCGGAATTAGACCAGCCCGGCGAGTGGTTTTTTGATCCTAAAAGTAAACAATTTTATCTATGGCCGATTGCGTCGAATGTAGGAGTTGAGATTAGTCAAAATTGGAAGCTTATACACTTAAAGAACGCCTCTAATGTTACGATTGAGGGACTAGTTCTGGAAGGAGCGAAGGACGGGATTCTCATCGAAGGAGGCTCCAATGTCCATGTCGCGGGATGCACTTTGCGCAACCTCGCAGGATACGGAATTTTCATTAAGAAAGGATCGGAGCACCGCGTTGAGTCCTGCGACATATACTCGGTAGGCGTGCCTATTGAAGCGCGCGGAACTATGCCGAAAGATTATACATGGGACTACTCGTCGATTATTCCGAAAATAATACCTGATGGCTATATCATCACTAACAACCACATCTTTAATTGCCGCAATTACCGTGGAGTGCGTCTCGAGGGAGTCGGGATTTTATTTTCGCACAACTTAATACATGACCTGCCGGGGCATGCGGTCTATTGGGGTGGGAATGACAATATTTTCGAGTTCAACGAATATTATAATCTGCTGAAGGAATTAGGCGATGGCGGAGTTACCTACACCGGTGCGAAGTGGCACAGTTATGGAAATGAACAGCGCTATAATTTCACGCATCATGTTTTTTCTTTACCTGGTGCGCACCCAGTCAACGGCTTCTATATCGATGACCTCGATCAAGGTGATCGCATTTATGGTAATATCTTTTTCAAGGTTGGGTATCGCAGCATTATTTTTAATGGGGGATCCGCGCTAGAGGCGACAAACAATATTTTTATCTCAAACTATATTAACGTCTATCAAACAGGAAAGTGGGGGTCTGGTTACAAAGAGAAGCAACCTTTGTACGATGCAGGTCAATTGAAGCGTGGAGATAAGACGGATTTTCGTTGGCGTACCGAACAAATCACTGGTCCTAATGGATGGGCGGAATCGCCTTGGCGTGAAGCTTACCCACAATTCAATGAAGCGATGCAGCAAGACCCTTTTGCACCTTGGTTGACTGAAATTACTCGAAATTATGAAATGTTTACGCTTCATAAGTCTGCATGGATACGGGAGGTTCCGGATGGAGCAGTACACCTAGAACCGATGCTAGAGATTACTCTAGATGCCTTCATTGACCCGTATGTAATGAATTTTGCTTTTAAAGATACGTTTGAAACGATGCCTGGTTTTAAGCCGATTCCATTTGATAAGATTGGCCTTGTGGCAGATGAGTATCGTCCAAATCCGCCGGTAAAAGATACATACAGAAAGACCGTGCGGTTACAAAATTTAGAGCGTATGCCATACGACCCAAAAGCTCAGTATGACTGGCGTACGATTAATGCGCAATTGCATCCTAATTAATTTTGATAGTGAGACGTTTGAATAAGATTCAGCTAATGCTTTGTCTGCTGGCTTTGACGGAGGGCATGCCATTGGGATATTTACAGGCTCAGTCCTCATCGACTAACTTTGTTCTCTTTTTGGTGGATGATTTTGGTTGGGGTGCTTTGTCTTCGATGGGCAGTCGCTTTCACGAGACTCCAAATATTGATCGTTTACTAGAGCAGGGGGTTTACTTTACCTCTGGATATGCAGCCAGTGCAGTCTGCTCGCCCAGTCGTGCTGCATTGCTGACTGGCCGTTACCCTGCTCGCTTACATTTGACTGATTGGGTCGCAGGTCACCAACGGCCTACTGCTCAGTTATCAGTTCCCGATTGGAGAATGTATATTGAGCACCAGCGCGTTACAGTAGCGGAAGCTCTCAAGGAACATGGGTACCAAACAGGCTTCTTTGGTAAATGGCATTTAATTCCATATATGGACGCTGACCGCAAGGATCTTCATGGTCCAGAGTCTCACGGTTTTGATCTCAATGTTGGGGGTTGCGAATGGGGCCAACCAAAGGGCCCAGGTAAGTATTTTTATCCATGGGCGATGCCCAATTTAGTGGGTAAGCCTGGCGATTATTTAACCGATCGCTTGACTGATTATGCGGCCGATTTCTTACGTCAAAATCAAAACAATCCCTTTTTACTCTATTTCTCCTATTATACCGTTCATAGCCCATTCATAGCGAAGCCTGAGTTGGTCGATAAGTATACACGTAAGCAGCGTACTGGTGATTTTGAAGCGTTCGATCCGACTTACGCAGCTATGGTGGAAAGTTTGGATCAGAGTGTAGGGCGTATCATGGAAACTCTAGAAGTTCTCGGTTTGGATAAAAATACCGTGATTATTTTCACAGCAGACAACGGTGCAGTGAGCACGCTGCATTGTGGAGGATTAAAAGGATCTAAAGCGTTTTCGTATGAGGGCGGTACTCGGGAGCCTTTGATTATTAAGGGCCCAGGGATAGAGCCTGCCATCTGTGAAATTCCAGTTATCGGAATGGATTTATATCCTACAATGCTTGAGCTCGCGGGGTTACCTAGTCAGCCCGAGGAGCACGTAGATGGCGTGAGCTTGGTGCCTCTGCTCTCTGCAGGAGGGGCGATTTCAGAGCGTTCGTTGTTTTGGCATTATCCGCATTATCATAAGACTTATCCATATGGGGCAGTGCGCCGCGGCGATTGGAAATTGATTGAGTTTTTTGAGGATCAATCCGTTGAGCTTTATAACCTGATTCACGACCCCTCAGAGCAGCGAAACCTTGCTGAGAAACAGCCTGTCCGAGCGCAGGCACTTTTAAGCGAGCTTGAAGCATGGCGGGTTGAGGTGGGTGCTCAATTGATGCTACCGAATCCAGAACGACTGAAACCGCTCGATGAGATAGCCTTAAATACGCTCAAGGTAACTGCGTCTAGCTCGCAACCAGGTAACG
The DNA here is from genome assembly GCA_017857255.1 of Puniceicoccaceae bacterium. Taxonomy (GTDB): domain Bacteria; phylum Verrucomicrobiota; class Verrucomicrobiia; order Opitutales; family Coraliomargaritaceae; genus Lentimonas. Next base: position 9,897 of record JAFMDL010000003.1, read on the forward strand.
AGCCGCGCGGAGCCTTTGACTATGATTCATCGAGTCGATGGGCCGCTGCCGATTGGTCATTCCCGCAGTCGCTGAGCGTTACATACACTGAGCCACGAGCGGCTAGTGCTGTCCAAGTCGAATTTTGGCGGGATACTGTGACACGCTATACGATTGAGGTGCAAAATTCGCTGGGTCGTTGGAGTATGCTTACGGATCAGCGCATGAATGCCAAAAAGCAGAAAGTTTGGACGCATCCCGTGTCTGAGTCAGTTACTGCCATTCGTATCAACGTACTTGGTGCCAAAAAAGGTTGGGCATCCATTAGCGATATTCGCTTACTTACGAGTTTATAGTAGGGGTAATCAAGTTAGGAAATAGCCTCAAGAACTGATGTCGTTCGATGTGCGAATTTCACTGTCGGATGCTTCGGGTTTGAAGTTGTCCAGTGACCATGGGCAACATCCACATTCTATGGCTATTTCGCTGAAAGCCTTGATTTCAGCTTCGGAAAAGAGTAGGCCGCCAGCGCACTCGACCCGTTCTGCCCATTTTGCTTCAAGCTGACCAGGTAGGAGGCAATTTTCGTTGCCGTGACCAAGGATATCCTCAATCACTGCTTTAACATTAGTCACCTGATCGCGTCCTTGTGCAAACGCGCCGCCATTGATCGCGTCGGGGTGTATCACCTGAAAGTAGAAGGTGGGAGTCCGTTTTTCACCTGCAGGGATCTCTCGACTACGTAGCGTAGGTAAACTTCCGCCGATAAAACCACCGACTATTTCGTTAATGAGGCTAAGACCATAACCTTTATGAGCACCGAAGGGCATCAGCGCAGTCACTGCATGTGGGTTCTGTGTCATCTCGCCATTTGAGTCGATTGCAGCATTGGCTGGTAGGGACGTGCCTTCGCGTTGGAATTGTTGGACGCGACCCATGGCAATAACGGATGTAGCCCAATCGATGACGATTGGGAAGCCCACCGCATCAGTTGTAGGAAATCCCCAGCTGTGCGGGTTGGTGCCAAGTGTCGGGTATTTGCCCATGAATGGGACAACTTCGGCTAAAGCCGCGGTGCAGTTGGTATAGGCAATATAACCGCGCTTAGCAGCCTCCATAACATATCCGCCGCCCCAAAGATAATGAAAGGCATTGTCGACGGAGACCTGCCCAATGCCATACTGGTCTGCGAGTCGGATACATTCGTCGATTGCTTCGTAGGCAGTTGCTTGCCCGAGCTTCTTGTTTGCATCCCAGATTTGACTGGCGGGAAAGCGGCTATCGAGCTTTTCGATTTTAGCTGCGGGTGTGCAACCACCAATAGCGCTGCCGAAGAGGTGGTCTAAGTGTAGCGCTTTGATTGCATTATGGGTGCGTATTCCATGCTGTGACGCAAATGCAGAGAAACGAGCCGCTTGTGCGGCTTCTTCTATTGTGTATCCGCGATTTTGATACGCCTTATTAACTAGTTTATTATGCTGCTCAGTGGGAACAATGTAGAATTTTTCAGACATAGATTGAGGAATTAGTAATTAGAGTAAAGCGGCAGGTGGCACGACGTTATTAACTTGGGCGAGTGCTTTTTCGCCTTTGAGTAGGTTGACCAGATTCTGAGTGGCCATCCCTGCTTGGCGTTGAACACTTTCGAAGGTGCGAGAGCCTACGTGTGGCGTGATGATGCAATTCTGCATACCTAATAGTGGATGGTCAGCTGGAGGAGGTTCTTGATCGAGCACGTCAGCTCCATAGCCACCGAGCTTGCCGCTTTTAAGGGCTGCCGCGATGTGGGTCGTGTTGGTGAGCTCACCTCGGCCACAGTTGATAAGCGTCGCACCATCTTTCATGTTTTTGATGCTGGCCTCGCAAATCATGTCGCGGGTCTGTTCAGTGAGGTTTGTGTGGAGCGAGACGATGTCGCATTCACGCAGAAGTTGAGTCACGCCATCAGCGCGTTCGATGTTTTGTTCCTGGGCAAAATCTTCCGGCCAGTATAGATCGTAACCAACACACTGCATTCCAAAGGCGTTGGCGCGGATCGAGACTTCACGTCCAATACGACCGAGGCCGATGATACCAATTTTTTTGCACATTATTTCATGGCCAGTCATACGCTTCCAACCACCTGCTGCAGTTGTGTTGGCTTGTTCCATCAAGTTTTTATTGAGTGCGAGCAGTAACATGAAAACGTGCTCCGCAACTGTCGTATGATTGACGCCTGGGCAAAAGCTTACAGGGATGTTTTTTTCGGTCGCATAACCCACGTTGATTTTGTCCACACCGATACCATATTTGGAGATGATTTTCAGTCGCGGCAGAGATTTATCAATCACTGCCTGCGAGATTTCATCATCTCCACAGAGGAAGGCATCGAAGTCGCCTGCCAGTTTCAACATCCGAGATTCGGAGAGCGGCCCACGTTCACGGACGATTTCGGCACCTGTGCTCTCTAGTAGGGCGTGGTGTTCGCCTGGGCAGTCCTGGTAGGAGGTGGTTGTTAGTAATATTTTCATAGCATTAGATTCCTGGAAAATTGAAATAACGCTGTGCATTCCTGAAGCTGATATCTGTAACCAGAGTTTCGAGCAATTCGCTGTCGTTCGGGATTAGGCCAGCTTCTACGTCAGAGCCGATAATATTGCACAACAAGCGGCGGAAGTATTCGTGCCGAGGGAAGCTTAGAAAACTTCGGGAGTCAGTGAGCATACCCACAAAGCGGCTTAATAAGCCGACACTGGAAAGAACCTCCAGTTGCGTGCGCATGCCGTCTAAGGTGTCTACATGCCACCAGCCAGAGCCAAGTTGCATTTTGCCGGGAATTGAGCCGTCCTGAAAGCTGCCCATTAAAGTGGCAAGTGGGTAGAGCTGATTAGGGCTAATGTGATAAAAAATACACTTTGGCAGCTCCTCTGACTGACTTAGGCTGTCGAGGAAGGCTACAAATTTTCGCGCTGCGGGTTCATCGAGCATGGCGTCGTAACCTGTGTCCGGCCCGAGTTGATTCAGCATACGAGTATTGTTGTTGCGAATGGCGCCAATGTGAAACTGCGTGGCCCAGCCCTTTGCGGCATTCCACTGCGCCACGTGTTGTAGGATGTAAGTCATCCATTTTTCCGTTTCATCCGTGTTCAGCGCCTGCTCGGATCTTAGCTTTGTGAAGATTGCATCTGCATCTGTTGCACTACAAGCAGAGTAGGGACAGTGCTCGAGACCATGGTCGGTTAGTCGACACCCCTGCGCATGGAAATAATCATGGCGTAACTTAAGTGCTTTGATAAAGTCAGAAGCGCCGTTAACGGGTTGATCGGTGATGGCGTCCAGTTGATCAGTCCACTGATTCCAGGCTGAGACATCGGTCGTAAACATGGCCTTGTCCGGACGATAAGTAGGGAACATTTTGGTACCATGGCTACTGGAGTTGTGCGACTGGTGATGCTCTAGTGAATCGGTGGGGTCATCTGTTGTGCCAATGGCACGAATGTTAAATTTATCGCAAATAGTATGTACATTGAAGCTCGCATCGGCGATTCGAGCATTCGCTATGTCCCAGATCGCGTCTGCTGTCTTTGGGCTCAACACCAAATCCGTGTCAAAATAGCGCTTTAACTCTAGGTGCGTCCAGTGGTGCAGGGGATTACGCACCGTTTGCGGAACAGTGCGGGCCCATGCGTCAAATTTATCCTTTGGGTCTGCATCTCCAGTGATCAGCGTTTCTGGTTCCCCGGCAGCACGCATGGCACGCCATTTATAATGATCACCACCAAGCCAGATTTCGGCTAAATTTGGAAAGGTGTCATTACGCGCTATAGCTTCTGGGGGAAGGTGGCAGTGATAATCTAGGATAGGTTGTTGCGCAGCAACTTCGTGAAACAAGCGCTGGGCGGTACGGTTCGGGAGTAGGAAGTCTTCGTGTAGGTAATTCATGCCTATGAGTCGGAGGATCTTGCTAGGCTTAGATAGTCATTGAAGCATAACCGCCATCAACGACGATTTCAGCGCCATTCATGAAGCTGCTAGCATCCGATGCTAGGAGTAGCGTGGCGCCAATCAGTTCCTGTGCTTCGCCAAAGCGATTGGCAGGGGTGTGAGCCATGATAGAGGCGACTCGATCTGGGGTGAGAACCTTCTTGTTTTGCTCGGCTGGAAAGAAGCCGGGTACAATCGTATTAACGCGTACTTTCGATTCGGCCCACTCGCGCGCAATGTTTTTAGAGAGGTTATGAACCGCTGCTTTCGTTGCGGAGTAGGTAAAGACTCGCGACAGGGGAATGATACCACTCATTGAACCAATATTGATGATACTGCCCCCTTCGTCGCGTTCGACGAGATATTTACCGAAGACTTGAGCGGCGAAGAGTACTGCCTTTAGGTTGGTATTAAGTATATTATCAAACTCGGCTTCCTCGATATTTAACAGGGGGGTCGGTGAGTTCACTCCCGCACCATTGATGAGGATGTCGACCTGCCCCGATTTTTCTAAGACCTTATTCAGCAGTGCTTGGATCGATGCTTTGGAATTGACGTCAACTTTCTCAAAATAAGCTTTGCCCCCAGAAGCCTCTATCTTTTCCAAACGCGTACGTGCTTTCTCTTCACTGCGCCCTACCAAAATGGTTTCCGCTCCAGCAGCGGCAAGCCCTTCCGCCATCGTACCGCAGAGTTCACCAGTGCCTCCGATGACTACGGCAACTTTGCCTTCTAGGTTAAACAAAGTATGTAAATATTCGGAAGTTTTCATGAGGTTATTGTTAGGTTTGTAGAGTCTAGTTAGCGCTCGACCCGAACGCTACCTCCTTGTTTGATTTTTAGAGACATAGAATTTATTTTCGATGGGCATATTGCGGTTGGAATTGTGGTTGTTAAAATAGTTTAGTAGGTAGCAATTTATAATTGCATAATAATTATATTTTATGCAAAATTGCGCAGAATTAAGTGGAAGCATGTTTTAATGGTATTGGGTAGCTACGATCAGTCTGCGCACCAAGGTATTGCACAATATGTCAGTCGAAACGGCTGACACCTAAATGTGAGTATCCTTAAGGACTTTCAAATACCTCAATATTGGTCGGGCGATGGCATCATTACCTCGCTTAATAATAGCAGTGCACTTGAAGAATTTATCCGTGCTGCAACGGTTCCAGTTGTAGATTTATCGATTTGGCGAGAGGACATTGATTTGCCAGGTGTGGCAGCTGACAATGCAGCGATTGGTCGGGCGGGTGCTACGCATTTCATTGAAGCAGGCCATCAGCACTGCGCATGGTTTGCTTTGGGGTCGAACCCCGTCAGTTGGACTCGCTACGAAGCCTATCGCGATGCCTTAGTGGCAGTTGGTTTGGATTGGCTGCGCTTAGATCGTAAGCGCGCACAAGATACCCAATATATTACACAAGTACTCAGAGATTTACCGAAGCCATGCGCTATTTATACAAAAAGTGATTACGATGCAGCATGGATCTTGAATCTATGCTTGAGCGCTGACCTCAAAGCTCCTGATGAAATCGCTATATTAGGTGCGTATAACAACACTTTGATTTGTGAAAATAAAGCAATTCCGCTTTCCAGTGTACGACATAATTTGCAAACAATCGGCTACGAGGGCGCAGCTATGTTGGATCAATTGATGGCCGGTAAAAATTTAAAGGAGCGTATCCGCTTTTTTCCACCCAAGGGCATTAAGATCCCCCAGAGTACCGACATGCTGGCGATATCAGACCCAGTCATACGTGAGCTTATAACGTATTTAAAAACTGACTACCAGCGCAGCATTAGTACGGATATGCTAGCTCAACGATTTGGCATCAGCCGCCGAAGCTTAGAGTCGCGTTTCAGGGCTCAAATGCACTGCAGTATACGTGAGAGTATAATACGCATTCGTATTCAAGAGGGGAAGCGTCGACTCGCAGGCGGCAGTGAATCTATCGAGACGATTGCTGCGCTATCAGGATTTTGCCACGCTCCGCATTTTAGTAATACGTTCAAATTAGTAGTGGGCTGCTCGCCCACTCAGTACCGCCGAAAATCTCCGGGGTGATACTCTAACCAATATAGTACTATTCTATTTATCCAGCTCATATTTTAGGTGGTATTAAGGTTACTCAAAAAGTCTGCCCACGTAATTTAATAACGACTTTAGTTGATAAGTAGCCACTAAATACCGAAACCAAGAAAGTGCTTAGGGTTTGACTCTGCTTGTGGCTGCGCCAGACATAGTGAATATAACTTTATCTCTACGATTATTGTAACTATGTCTACTCGCCTTCTCTTTTTTCTTTTTGCCGTAGCAGTGGCAATACCAGTTTCAGCTCAAGAAATTCGTATCGCAGCCTCCGATTTACTTGCCGATTATATATCCGGACCGCTTCAAATATACGGAGATGAGCATTCGATTGAGTTTAAGGTTGATAGCATTGGTAGTTTACCGGCACTGGATCGCTTGCGTTCCGATGAAATCGATTTGGCTATTATTGCCTTTCCGGAGGAGGGGGAAATACCGCGTGAAGAGTTTCGTATCTGTCCATTTGCTTACGATGTGGCTGTAGTTGCGGTGAATAAGAGTAACCCGATTAATGAAATCAGCTTGTCACGACTGGGTGGAATTTTTGGCTCGGATGAAGAGAATCATTTCACCTCTTGGGGAGATTTGGGTTTGTCTGGTTGGGGTAATCGCTCGATCAAGACTATGGCGACGCAAACGGATTCGAGTATCTCGCTCGAGTTATTTAAATTCTCGGTGTTGCGCGGTGGTCAGATGAAGACGACAGTTGTCCCAGTTAAAGATTCTGAAGTGGAAGGCTTATTGTTATCAGATGCGGCTTCAATCGCCATTATGCCAAGATTGCCGGAGAGTTCTAAGTTAAAGGCATTGATGATTTCTGCCGAAGCGGATGGCCCTGCATTTGGTCCAACCGATGATAATGTGCACTATGGTGATTATCCAATTCGATTGGCTTTCTACACGGTTTATAACGAGCGAGATGAAGCGCGGTTGAAGCAAGTCCTGCGAGTTCTGTTGAGTGATGAAGTTGCCTCACAATTGCGTGACCAGAGCTTGTTCGCATTGCCGGATACGGTACGTCGGAAGTTGACCATAGATTTGGATCTTGGGGAGTAGTGTTTTATTAGAGTTTGCTCCGCAAAACGTTTTTTGGTAACTAGGTTCGTTTATTGTTTGCCCTTTAAAATAGCAGTGTTTTCGCGATCAGCTGGATTCATATAAAGGTTGGCACGGAACTAGTTTAACTCCTGTTTTTTAATTAGAAATCTAATCTGTTATGTTATGATAAAAGTAGTCTCAGTGTGGCTTTTTTTTGCGCTTTATTTGTTCGGTGCGAGTAATGGTATTTCAGCACAGCTCGTACCGCAGTTCCAAGACGGTGATCGCGTGTGCTTTGTCGGCGATAGTATCACTCATGGCGGCAGCTATCACTCCTATGTGTACCTCTATTATTTAACGCGTTTTCCCGACCGTAATTTTCAGGTCTGGAACAAGGGGATCAGTGGTGATAAGGCCTCGCATGTCCTACAACGATTTGAAGAAGATATTGCCACTGCGAAGCCGACGGTATCGACATTGATGCTAGGGATGAATGATATTGGTCGTTGGCTCTATGGAGCTGACAAAACCGATGCGGCTTCGTTGGCGCAGCAGCAGCACTATATTGATACCTACAAGTCAGACATAACGAAACTGGTGGGTCGCTTTGATGCGATTCAGAGTGAGGTGATTTTCATTACACCATCGATCTACGATCAGACTGCAGTGCTGAAGCGTAAGAATGAGTTTGGAGCGAATGATGGGTTAGGTCAGTGCGCAGATTTTATAAAAGAATCGGCTGCGGCCAGAACGCAGGGCACAGTCGATTTTTACAGTGCGATGCTTGCGATCAATACCGAGCTTCAACAACTGGATCCTACTAACACAATCGTTGGCGCCGATCGTGTGCATCCAGACTGGCACTATGGGCATGTGGTGATGGCGTATGAATTCCTCAAAGCGCAGGCAGTTCCGCAATTGGTTTCCAAAATGGTGTTGAATGCACGCAATCGTTCGGTCGTTGAATCAATGAATGCAACTGTCTCGGACCTTCAGTCAACCAGTAGAGCGATCAGGTTTACTGCCTTGGAGGGCGCGTTGCCATTTCCGCAGACAGATGGTATTGCAAAAGGACTGGCATTAGTGCCGTTCGAAGCGGAGATGAATCAACAAATCCTCGTGATTCAAGATTTAATAGCAGGGAATTATACTCTCTCGATTGACGCCGTCAGACTCGGCACTTGGTCCGCGGAGGCCCTAGAGCAGGGTATCAACTTAGCAACCCTTGAAAACACTCCGCAAATGCAGCAGTCACTTAAGGTCAAGCAGCTCAATGACCAGCAGATGCGACATCAAGGTCGCCTCCGTAGCGCTGCTTATGTGTTTTATAGTAGTGGATTATCGCAATCTGATGTTGATTTAGAGGATACGGATGCAGTCACAGCCTTTCTCGATACTAAGCTAAAGAAGATAGAAGGAGAGTCTTGGTATGGCTACGTGAAGACTCAGTATGCAGAGTATTCCAATGTCCGTGGAGAAGAGGACGAAATACATGAAGCGTTGAACCAGTTGCATCATGAGCTGTATCAAGTAAATCAACCTGTGGCACATCGTTTTACTGTGACAAGAAACGATTGATTCTGATTACTGAGATTTGCTGTTACAGATGCTCACTTTGATTAAGTGGTTGAACGTTTGTATGGTAGAGTTGAGGATTCCGTATAGCCAAAAAAGGCCATCCTTTACAGGACGGCCTTTTGAAATAAGATGAATACTCTAGCTTAGAGTAGCTCTTTGGCAACAGCAGCGACATTGTCGGCAGACATACCTAGCTCGGCCATCACAGTGTCGCCAGGAGCGGAAATACCAAAGCGGTCAATGCAGACAGTTTTGCCAGTGAGCCCGACATACTTGCCCCATGTATTTGAGACGCCAGCTTCGACTGCTACGCGGGCGTTGCAGCTGGCAGGAAGAATACTTTCTATGTAGTCCGCGGATTGACGCTCGAAACGCTCGAAGCATGGAAGAGACACTACGCGCACGCCAGCGCCAAGTTGTTCGGCTGCACCGAGTGCGTGTTGCACTTCAGAGCCAGTAGCGAGGATAATTAGCTTAAGCTCTCCAGTTTCTTGTTTCGCGATGTAACCACCTTTCAGTGTCCCTTCACGACGATCTTCGATGCTCACGCTGTCGTTCGCAGGGATGTTTTGGCGAGTCAGAATTAATGCAGTTGGGCCGTCTTGACGAAGTGTAGCTGCAGCAAAAGCTGCGGCCGTTTCTTCAGCATCAGATGGGCGAATGACGTCCAGATTTGGAATCACGCGCAAGCCACTGACAGTTTCGACAGGTTGGTGAGTTGGGCCGTCTTCACCCACACCGACAGAATCGTGTGTGAAGATATAAGTCACGGGTAACTTGGCTAGGCTTGCAAGGCGGATTGCTGGGCGAAGATAGTCAGCGAAGACTAGGAAGGTCGCACCACTAGTGCGGAATAGACCATCGTAGGCGATACCATTGCAGATTGCACCCATTGCGTGCTCACGAATACCAAACCAGATATTACGTCCACCGAAGTTTTCCGCGGAGAAGTCGCCACCGTCTTTGATATAATTTTTGGTTGAGCCATAGAGGTCGGCCGAGCCGGTGATGACTTGCGGTACCTCTTTAGCTAGTGACTGCATGACCACTCCACCTGAGGCACGTGTTGCAGCACCGGTGCCCGCTTCGAACTCAGGGATACGGCTGACGAGATCAGCAGGAATCTCACCCTTAACGGATGCGTCAAGCTCAGCAGCAAGCGTTGGATTGGCTGTAGCCCATGCTGCGTAGGTCGCATCCCACTCGACATTGGCTGCTTTGCCTGCTTCAGCTTGTGCTGCAAAGTGCGCTCGAACCTCAGCGGAGACATAGAAAGTTTGATCAGGAAGACCGAGCCCCTTGCGCGCTTGCGCAGCAAATTTAGCGCCACCTTCACCGTGACCGGCAGCAGTGCCTTGCACTTCAGGTATTCCTTTACCTATTGTGGTTTTTGCGATGATAACCTTAGGCTTGCCGTTGTCATTGGACTTCGCGTGGACGATGGCTTCCTTAATCGCAGTCAGATTGTGACCGTCGATGGTGATCGCATCCCAGCTTTGTGAGATAAAGTAGGCTTCCGCATCCTCGCTTTGTGACTGCGTTGCCATCGCATCGAGCGTGACGTCATTGGAGTCATAGATGAGGATTAGGTTATCGAGCTTGTTGTGCCCAGCAAAAGCGATGGCTTCTTTTGCAACCCCTTCCTGTAGGCAACCATCACCGTTGAGTGCGAAGATATGTTGATCGAAGAGCGTGTGATCTGCAGTGTTGAATTTGGCTGCAGCGCGTTTCCCGGAAAGCGCGTAGCCGACTGCATTACCAATCCCTTGACCGAGTGGTCCAGTCGTGGCTTCAACGCCTGCAGTGTCGCCAAATTCAGGATGGCCTGGAGTCTCAGAACCGAGCACGCGGAAGTTTTTCACTTGTTCGATTGAGAGATCATAGCCGGCAAGGTGTAGCCATGAGTAAACAAACATTGAACCATGTCCGCCAGAGAGTACGAAGCGGTCGCGGTTGAGCCACTTGGGTGCTGCTGGGTTGTAGCGTATGCCACCGTCACCAAACAGGACAGCGCCGATTTCTGCACAGCCTAAAGGAAGACCTAAATGGCCTGAGTTGCAGGCGTGGATCGCATCGATCGCAAGTCCGCGTGCTTCGTTTGCAGCTTGAGAGAGAATTTCAGCAGTGTGAGCTGTGTTAGTCATAACTATATGTTTTTGATGTGCATGCGCACTAATTATCGTAGATACCAGCATAGTACGATGGACGGATGCGATTGAATTGAAAGGAAAAATAGGTGATGGACTATGAATTATTTACTTTCCTGCTATGTATAACTTAAATTGAAACTGGACTTGGGCGTCCTGCAGTCGCTTATTCCGTAGTTATGTCACACGAAGAATTAGAACAGGGCTGTGCGCTCGATCTTGATTTTACAAAACTTCTGAAGGTCGCCAACTGCGGCACAGACGTGTTGCCAGCAATCGCTCAAGATGGAAAGACTGGTGAGGTATTGATTGTCGGTTATGCTAATAAATTGGCGCTGCAGACGGCACGCGAATGTGGGATGGCCACTTTCTGGAGTACCAGTCGTAACGAGCTCTGGATCAAAGGTAAGACCAGTGGGGACTATCTTAAGATCGAGGATATTCGCGTCAATTGTGAGCAGAATTCGATTCTCTATATTGTAACTCCAGCAGGACAGGGAGCTTGCCATACTAAGAATAAGGACGGCGTAGCACGTTCGGGTTGTTACTACCGCCGCTTAAACGAAGACGGCACGCTTGAATTTGTGGATCCGGCGCAGGTCTAGGTTTTCTAAAAAACAAAAAGGGCGGTGAATCAGTTCACCGCCCTTTTTTTGTAGAAAGTTGATTGAGCCTCAAAGGCTTACCAAGGACTAAGTACCTCGTCCGTAATTTGGCGAGCTAGTTCGCGAGCTAGCAGTGGCATTGCTTGGCGCTCGCTTTGTTGGTAGGAGATAATTCCGCCCTCAGTGTGAGGGTTCCCGGTGTAAGCGATTGTCGATGCTCGGATCGCTCGTTCTTGGAACAGGTAACAACCTTTGTGTTGATCGTAGAGTGAGATCTCAGCAGACAAGCGGATATTAAAGCTATTCGCTCGCACAGTGTCGTTACTATTACGAGCGGCTGCATTACTATCGTATTCGGTAAGGTCAACGTAGAGGACTGCATCCGCATCTTGTTCGTGAGCTACAAGTTTGACGCGAGCATCGCGAATGAATGTTTCACGCAGTTGAGCGCTGATGATCGGTTGTGCCTGGGGTGCAAAGCTATGGTTGGTCGCAGGCTTAATGTAGAGTGACTGGAACGGAATTCCAGCAGATGAGCCGAGTTGGTAATTGGCGCAACCAGAGAGCAGGCCGAGCACGAGGATTGTGCCAAAGAATAGAAGGGCGCGAACACTTGTTGATTGCTGTGAGGTCGTGTGCATACGTGCGGGCTCTTTCAATTGGGATGATAATTACTCCGCTCTAAGTAATTTACGAAGGATGCTGGCTTTATTAGTTGGGCGCACACCCGATTCGATATCCGCTATACGTAGTCGTGCTTCTGCGGCGGCTTCAGAGTCTGGTTCGATCGTGATCGCTTCGTTGTAGAAAACTAGCGCTGCAGTATTGTTGTTGCGAAAATAATAGTAGAAATCACCAAGATTCAGGCGACTGCTGGCGAGCAGATTTTCCATATTCCTGAGGTTTGCTTCGATTTCACCAGTTAAATGACTGCTTGGAAATAGAATTAGGAAGTCTTCGTAATAGCTGATTGCGCGTCGCGTGGAGCCTTGGTCGTATTCATATCCTTCGACGAGGTCAGAGTAGGTTTGCGCTAAATTGTAATAAGCATCAGGCGCTAGCATGCTTTGTGGGTAGTAATTGATCAGGCGGTCGAGTGCATCGATCGCCTCTTCAGGCTCGTTGATTTGTTCGGAAACCAGTGCAATATTCATCAGCGCTAGAGGTGCGTAGTCACTGTAAGGAGCATTGCGTACGATTTGCTCAAATTGTTTCGCCGAGGTTCCGTATTGTTTGAATCCCGGAAATATCCAAAGAATTCGTCCCCGAGCGCCTTCCATCAATGCTGTAGCGCAGTCAAACTGATCTGCGATCACACGATCGAATTTTTCGTAGTTAGCATGTTTGGTGACGACTTTCTGAAGATCATCGAAGCCCTTTATCCAGAGACTTTTTGCCATGTATATCCGGGCACGGATTGTCAGTGCTTCTCCCGCAGCTGGGGCCGCGGAGTGTTCTTTGATAATCTTCTTTAGCGTGCGCTTGGCAGAGCGCAGCTTGCCTGCCGCGTATTTTGCCTTTGCGGTTTCAAGTAGAGATTCAGCAATTTCGTTGCTTTGGTCACTGGCATCAATGCTGGTTACTTCAGCGCCTTCGAACCAATCGAGAGGGTTTAAAGAGAGCGCCTGCAAGGACGGGCTTACGAGTAACCCAAGGGCGAGAATTAATGAAAGTAAGCGAGACATAAATTTATTGCCATTTGATCAAGGTTGAGCCCCACGTCAAGCCTGCCCCGAACGCGACTAAAAGTATGAGGTCTCCAGATTGGATGCGCCCAGCACGATAGGCTTCATCTAGTGCGATCGGCACGGAGGCGGCCGATGTGTTGCCATAGCGATCCAAGTTATTATGGAATTTTTCCATTGGTATACTTAAGCGCTTCGCCAAACTTTCAATGATACGCATGTTCGCCTGGTGCGGGATGACAAGGTTAAGATCCTCTGGATCATAGCTTTGTTGCTCAATAATATCAGTACTGGCTTGGCCCATCACACGAACAGCCGCCTTGAAAATCTCTTTGCCATTCATCTTGAGGAAATGTTGACGACTGGCGATTGATTCGGTCGTGGCTGGAATTGCAGAGCCGCCGGCAGGTTGTTGGAGCAGACTAGGATTGGAGCCATCCGCACCGCCGAGGACACCCAGTATGCCGACTTTTTCAGTGGTTTGCTCTGCGCTGAGCACGGCAGCACCTGCGCCATCACCAAAGAGTACACAAGTAGTGCGGTCTTCAAAATCTAGGATGCCGCTCATTTTTTCTGCACCGATGACGAGTGCTTTATTAAAGTTACCCGAGAGCAGCATTGAGTTCGCCACACTCAGTGCATAAACGAAGCCTGAGCATGCTGCCTGCATATCAAAGGTAGTGACATTTGGCAGGCCTAGCTTACTCTGAATTAGGCAGGCGGTGGACGGGAAGGGCATGTCAGGCGTCATCGTAGCAACGATGATCAGGTCGATCTCGTTACGTTCGATACCAGCTGCTTCGATCGCACGTTCGGCTGCGGCGCAGGCCATATCACTGGTAGTTTCGTCTGCGGCAGCAAAGTGACGAGCGCTGATGCCGCTACGGGTGCGAATCCATTCGTCAGATGTATCGACGATTTTGGCCATGTCATCGTTGGTCACAACGTTGGATGGTGCGTACGAGCCGGTGCCGATGATCGTGACTGAGTTAGGATGGCTAGGCATGAAAGTATGTAAAGTGTCTCTGCGTCTCAGAGAGTGCTAGGTGCTTAATTTGAAGCGTTCTCTTCTTCGCAATGGATGTTCAATGCATTGCATTGATTGATCTCACTGCCGATGGAGTCAATCATATCATGTGTAACGACCTCTTGAGCGATACGTAAGGCGTTCGCAATCGCCACAAAATTAGAGGAGCCGTGTGCTTTTAAAATATTACCTTTTAGACCAAGCAGTGGTGCGCCCGCGTGTTGGTCCGGGCCGAGACGTGTTTTCATGTCTTTGAAAGCAGATTTGGAGAGTACTGCGCCAATTTTACGTTTCACATTGCGAACGAGCGCCTCGCGCAAAGTGGTGCTAATAAAACCAAAGAGCGCTTCACTGGATTTAAGAACAATGTTACCGACAAACCCGTCGCACACAACCACATCGACCTCTCCATCAAAGAGTTGGAAGCCCTCGATCGGTCCGACATAGTTGATGACGCCGTTAATTTTTTGGAGTTGGGTGTGGGTTTGATTAATTAATGCAGTGCCTTTGCCTTCCTCAGTACCAATCGTGAGGAGTGCCACGCGAGGATGGGTGAGGTTAAGCGCTGCTTTGGCGTAGTTTGAGCCGAGTACCGCGTTGTGTACTAAATGCTCCGCAGTGGACTCGGGATTAGCGCCTACATCAGTTAACACGAAGGGTCCTTGCTTGCTGGGGACGATGATGCCAAGTGCGGGGCGATCGACGCCTGGGATCTGGCGTAGGCGGAGCGTGCCGCAGGCCATGAGCGCGCCGGTATTGCCACAGCTAACAACGGCATCGGCTTCATTGTTTTTAAGCTGGGCGATGGCTTGCACCATCGAGGAATCTTTCTTGCTCTTAATCGCCTGAATCGGCTTTTCATTCATCCCGATGACTTGGGTACTGTGAATGACTTTGATCCGATCTTGGTACGCGTCGAGCTTGCCAACTGTCAGTAGCCGCTCGATCAGCCGCTTATTGCCGACCAGCACGAAGTTACATTCAAGCTTCAGCTCTTCGATGGCATAAAAAAGCCCACGGATAAACTCAGTGGGCCCTTTGTCTCCCCCCATGGTGTCGACTGCAATGGTGCAGTTGACTGCGCTCTCGCCCATAGGTGGTTATAAATATAAAGTGATAGCGACTAGTCGCAGCCTTAGACCTCAACGTCTAGAACTTGGCGACCACGATAAAGTCCGTTGGCCGGATTGACGCGGTGAGGGCGGAAGAGAGTGCCGTCCTGTGGGTCTTTTGCCAGTTGTGGCAATTGGTAAGTGACTGCACCACGGCGCTTGCGGCTGCGTTGCTTGGATTGTTTGCGTTTTGGCTGTCCCATGAGATTTGTTTACTAATGTGAAAAATTGTGTGTCGTGCGATGTCTTCTAAAGGGCGCGGATTAAAGAGCCTAAAATCAGCTCGTCAAGTATTCAATCAGGTTAATTTTTGAGAGATTGGGCGAGTTGGAGCACTTTAGCCACCAATTTATTGATGCTAGACTCTGCCTGCAGGATGTCTTCTGCGAGCATATAAGCAGGTGTGGTAACTACGAGATTCGCTGCATCGACGACGATTCCATCGACCGGGCAATTAATATGTTGAGCGCCTTTAGCCTCCATGATTGCCGCGGTATCTGCATCGTTGCCAATCGTAAGCTGTACTTTTTTGCTTCCGAGGGCGGCAGCGGCGAGCGTCGGTGCGATGCATATAAAGCCAAGCACCTTGCGTGCTTGGTGGGCTTCTTGGATCAGTTGATTGATAATAGGGTCTATGTCGTAGGTTATACCATCAAAAGCGAGGCTGGAGAGGTTCTTTGCGACCCCAAAGCCGCCGACAAAGAGGATCGCATCCAGTTCGTCGAGTTTTAGTGCCTCGATTGGCTGAATGTCGCCTCGAGCAATGCGTGCGGCTTCCTCCAGAACATTACGATCCTCGTCCTCGTTGATTTCACCTGTGGCATGATTGATCACGTGGCGTTGGGCGATGTCGGGGGCGGCAAAGGTGACAGTGGCCCCTGCTCGTGCGAGTGCGAGTAAGGTGAGTACCGATTCGTGTATTTCCGAGCCGTCATATACACCGCAACCAGAAAGAATGACCGCTACATCTACTTTTTTAGGCATGGTTATTGATTATAAGGAGTTTTACTAGAATGAGAGTATTTTGTATTTAAACTTCGATTTGCTCGACGATTTCCAGATCGTAGCCATCGAGGCCGACCACCTTACGCGTGGTGCTGGACAGGAGGCGAATCTTGCATAAGCCAAGTGCTACGAGTATCTGAGCGCCGATGCCATAGTCGCGAAAGTCCATTTTAGTCGGGCCAACATCCTTCGGTGTCGCCTGTTTGTTGCCCTCAATGACTGCGATGCCGCCTTTAGGTTGCTCTATATAGAGCAGCGCTCCGTGTTGGGCATCTGCGATTTTTTGCATTGCAGCAGTCATTGAGTGATAGCCGCTCAGCTCAGTAGAGCGAAAAACATCGGTCAGTAAATTTTCACTCTGTACACGCACGAGTGTCGGTTTGGCATTCAGCTCGCCCATGGTGAGTGCAATGTGTTGGCGATCATCGAGAATACTGCGGAAGATGTGAAGGTCGAATATGCCAAATTCGGATTCAAAAGGGCGTGTCAATACGTGCTCGACTAGGCGGTCGCGAGTATGGCGATACTCGATCAAATCTGCGATCGAGATCATTTTCAGATCATGTTTTTTCTTATATTTAATCAGATCAGGCACGCGCGCTAGGGTCCCGTCTTCATTGAGAATTTCACAAATTACACCGCTTGGATGCAGCCCTGCGAGCTGCGCTAAATCGACTGCAGCTTCAGTGTGTCCGGCGCGTTGGAGCACACCGCCTGGGCGGGCGCGAAGTGGGAAAACATGGCCGGGTTGAACCAGCATGTCTGGCTGAGAGGTCGGGTCGGATAAAATACGGATTGTCTCAGCACGATCATAAGCGCTGATACCAGTGGTGATTCCTTCTGCTGCATCGACTGAGATAGCAAAGTCGGTCTGGTGCGATTCGCGGTTTTCTGAGGCCATCGGACTAATGCCTAGGCGGCGCAATTGATGCCCTAACATCGGCACGCAAATCAGGCCACGGGCGTGGAGTGCCATTTGATTGACCGCTTCTGGAGTAACCTTCGATGCAGCCATGATTAAATCGCCCTCGTTTTCACGAGATTCATCATCAGTTACAATGACCATTTTGCCCTCTGCGATGTCGCGGATAGCGGATTCGATGTTGTCGAAGGCGTCTGAGTGCTTCTGTGCCGTTGTCATGAGTGGCACGTTAGGCTGAATTCCATGGGAGTAAAGCTTGTAGCGTTAACTAATTGAACTCGTGCAGCGAGCAGTAGATTGTTGGTGATACGCTCATACTTGAATAGACTTTTTAGGTGGGTTTATAATCGCAGTTTGATCGCAGCTGCGTTTTTGTTACGTAAGGATGCCAAAAAAAACAGCTGATAGTTCAGAAGACCTTGCATTAAAAGTGTTTTCTGAGCGCATGGGTGAGGTTGAATACACTGCGCGTCTCAATGCCGAGAGGCAGATGCTCGAACGACAAGGAGAGCGACAGGGGCGAGGATGGTTTCGTTTTGAGCATCTGTGGGATCTGTATGGATTCATTCGACGCTGCTTAAAGTTGACTGGTCTTTGGAGCCGCGCGCATCGTAACTATTTTAATATTCAAGTCGTTCGAAATGAGGTGGAGTTGGAGCGTTTACCGCTCGCATTTGATGGCTTTACGATATTACAACTTTCTGACCTGCATACTGATTTGCACCCCGATTTCCCAATCGCTGTACGCCGTGTAATTGCACCTTTAGAGTATGATATCGTGGCGCTAACAGGAGATTTTCGCACCTGCACTTTTAGTGATCATTCTAGTGCGATAGCTGCGACATTGGATTTGTTAAGAGATGTGCACAAGCCACGTTATGCGGTTTTAGGCAATCATGATTCCCTTGTAAAAGTGCCTGTGATGGAAGCCGCAGGCATCAAGTTTTTGCTCAATGAGACTGAGGTGATTGAGCGCGGTGACGCCGCTTTATATTTAGTGGGGATCGATGATCCCAATTTTTACCAGAGTCATAACTTTGAACATGCTTTAAGCGGTGTACCAGAGGATGTTTGCAAAGTCCTATTGTCGCATTCGCCGCAAACGTATGATGAGGCCGCTCTATATGGGGTTGATTTTTTACTCGCAGGACACACCCACGGGGGGCAGATCTGTCTACCTGGAGGGCGTGTTATAGTGCATGATCATAGTTCCCCGCGACGCCTACTTTCAGGTGCGTGGCGTGAAGCACAGATGCAGGGTTATACGAGTCGAGGCACGGGTGCTTCAGGTTTGCCGGTGCGCTTGAATTGCATGCCAGAAGTGACTTTGCATGTGCTGCGTTGTAAAGGCCTTAGCGCCGACCCTATGCCATGATATGCTTTTAGTTTAAGTATTAGCTCACGATCGAATGGAGTTTCAAAGGTATCACTTTAACTACTCCTGATTCTTTCGATTGCTGTACCGATAGTTCAAATACAAATTGAAAATCGTTGAGCGCTTCGGGGTCGACCAATACCTGTTCGATGTCCCAAGTTTGGTGGTCATCGGATTCGGTAATTTTGGTGTGGCTTTTGTTGCGTGCTTCGGGGTCGAGTCGGATCCAATCATGAGTTGCATAATAGGCACCCATGGCTTCGCCAAGTGCGGTGTATTTCCATTTTGCTTCAGGAAACATTCTATCGAGCTCAAAGGCTTCATCGATTTCCTTATATTCTTTATTGGCAAGCATACGAAAAAAGCGAAAGACCTCGTTTCGCACGTGGCGGGTAAAGGCTTCACGGTCACGAGTGATATCCATCGGGCCCTTAGTCGCGGGGAGCGACTCATCGGATTTAGTTTGATGGTCGGGGTTTTTGAGAGTTTCCCATTCATCGAGTAGGCTTGAGTCAGTCATACGCAACAGTGTTTCGATGTAGGTGATTACGTCATTTACTGGTTCTGTTTTGAAGGCGGGAGGTACTGTGTTTTCCAAAACACGGTAAACATTTGTGAGGTGGCGCAGTAGTAGACCCTCGGCGCGCATCAGACTGTATTTTTTGATGTAATCAGCAAAGCTACTGTAGCCTTCATACATCTCGCGTGCGATGGATTTGGGCTTAATATTTTCGGAGCCTACCCATGGGTGTTCTGCAGCAAAGCGATTGTAGGTCTCGTATATGAACTCACTTTCAGGCTTGTAATATTCGACCTTTTCAAGCGCTTCGATGCGCTCGTCGTATTCGATACCAGCTGCTTTCAACTCAGCAAATTTATCGCTCTTTAGCTTGTCGACTTGCTTGCGCAAAATGATGTCTGGGTTTTCGAGGATGGACTCGACGAGGCTGAGTAATTTAAGCTCGTAACCTGCTGCTGTGGTATCGAGCAGGCCGAGGGTGTCGATGCAGTACAGCGCGAGCGTTTGGTTGAGTGAAAACTCGTCTTGAAGCTCAACGTTGACGCGTAATTTCTGCTTAGCTCCTTTGGGCTGAATCTCGATGATGTTACGGTCGACCAACGCGCGGAATAGTTGAAAGGATTGTGTGCGCATTGCCGCCTTGGAGCTGTCGTTGTTGTGGCAATCGTTAATTATTGCCCGCATTGCGGCGCAGCCATCACCCGTGCGTGATAGGACGTTGAGCAACATCCCATGCGAGACTTTAAAAGTAGATTTAAGTGGTTCAGCCGGAGCGCTTTGTAGACGGGTAAAGGTTTGCTCATCCCAATGCACGTAGCCACGCTCCGGTGGTTTGCGCTTAACCAATTTCTTTTTCTTTTTTGGATCACCTGCTGCTTTGGCCTCCAGGCGTTTATTCTCGATTACGTGTTCCGGCGCCATGGCAATGACATAGCCTTGGTCGTCGAATCCCTTGCGCCCAGCACGACCACTAATTTGGTGGAAGTCGCGGGCGGTGAGTATGCCTGTTTTTACGCCGCCGTATTTACAAAGCTGAGTGAAGAGCACAGTTCGAATTGGTACATTGACTCCAACGCCTAGGGTATCTGTACCACAGATGACTTTGAGAAGGCCTTTTTGAGCGAGTTTTTCAATCAATACACGATATTTTGGCAGCAGACCAGCATGGTGCAATCCAATGCCACTCCGGAGTAGTTTTTTGATCTCTTTACCGAAGGGGCTAGTAAACGGAGTCCCTTGCAATGCTTCGGTAATTTGCGCTTTTTCATCTTTGCTGCAGACATTCAGGCTGAGTATGCTTTGCGCGGTGTCGGAAGCAGAGCGTTGAGTGAAATGAACGATATAGACCGGGAATTTATTGGCAGTTTGGAGCTTTTCTAGGGTCTCGGTTAAGGGGTCTTCGACGTAGGTGAATTCAAGTGGCACGGGGCGCTCCGTACTGGAGACTGTGACCGCTTCATTACCAGTGACGCGCTCTATCTCGCGCTCAAAGAAGCCCGTTTCCCCGAGGGTGGCGGAGATGAGTAGGAAGCGGGATTGTGGTAGTGTGAGTAAAGGGGCTTGCCATGCCCCACCGCGTTCGACGTCGGAGTAGTAGTGAAATTCATCCATTATTACGTCGTGAACGTTAGCTTTAGCGCCATCGCGTAGGGCGATATTGGCAAGGATTTCAGCCGTGCAGCAGAGGATGGGTGCGCCGCGGTTGACGCTCGCATCTCCAGTCATCATACCAACATTTTCAGGTCCAAAATCTCGGCATAGTGAAAGGAATTTTTCATTAACGAGGGCTTTGATTGGACAAGTGTAGACGGATTGGCGACCTTGCGATGCGGAGAGGAAGTGAAGTGCGGCAGCGACGAGCGATTTGCCCGAGCCTGTGGGGGTGTTTAGGATGACATTTTTACCCGCAAATATTTCTAGAATCGCTTCTTCTTGGGCTGGGTAGAGTTCGAGACCTTTCGCCAATGCATACTCGAGAAAGTGCTCCATGAGAGCATCGGGGTCAGTGATCTGTGTTAGTGGCTTGAGCGGGAAGTCCATATGCGTGAGCATTCGGGTTGGGAGCCGGAGTGCAAGTGTGGAGCGTGGAGACCTGTAGTTGGTTGCCAGTGAGAGGGTATTTAAAATACTGAGTCAATGGTCAGTAAATAGGGCATCTCTCTTTTAGGGAAATTGTCCGATTCATGGTTTCAATCTGAGTCGAATCGGCTACGGTGTGCCTATGACTGATACGAATTTTTCGTGTGCTTGCGGCAGTGGGCGGACGTATGTTGAGTGTTGCGAACCGTTTCATCTAAGAAAGGCAATTCCATCGACCGCCGCGGCTTTGATGCGGTCGCGATACTGCGCCTATGTGTATGAAAAGATTGATTATTTGGTCGAGACGACTTTGCCAGCTGCACGCACTACGGACCTGTGGGTAACTTATAAGTCGACGGCGGACTCGATTCAATGGATTGGGTTAGAACTAAAGGCAGCGTCGCAAGGAGGGCCTAATGATAAGACTGGAAAGATTGAGTTTCAGGCTAGTTATATTCAAGAAGGAGTGCGTGCGATCCACCATGAGCTGTCGAGGTTCCGCCGGAGTGGAGGCCAGTGGTATTATGTGGATGGTCGAATGACTGATGTGCTCGCCTAACAGCCATACGTTTTGACTCGATTGTGATGGGTGGAGTCTTATCGATACTTTATAGAATAAGGCAGAGTTATTTTTATGGTTTGGAATATTTACATAATACGTTGTGGAGATGGTACTTTATACACGGGCGTGGCGACAGATGTCGCGCGTCGGTTTGAGGAGCACTCATTGCAAGGTCCTAAAACGGCAAAATATTTGCGTGGACGCTTGCCACTAAAAATTGTCTACATGCGCGCGGTCGGCACTCGCTCTGAGGCGCAGAAGGAAGAGTGGAGAATTAAGCAACTCAGTCGCGCTCAGAAAGAAGCGTTGCTAGTAAAGTGAATATCTTGAGCGTCAAGTAACTGGTGAGGAGAAGGACAATTGTGCGATGTGTGAGATTTATGATCTATTCACGGTGCACTTGATTGGAACTAGCGCGTTTTATTTCTCATCGTTTGCGACAAAGGAATACAAGTAGTGCTGCGAATCGGGTGCTTACGCTGAGTAGGCATATTTAATGCGCCCCTGTAAGAATTATATTCGAAGAGAGTAAGTGACTCTTACTGCTAAGTTTGACACATGACCCAGGCGTCGAACAAACACCGTAATTGTTAATTTTTTGCTGGGTCTAGATAAAAAATTAGGCCCAAAAAAACCCTAAGTTGTTAAGCTCAGGGTTTCTAAAAATGGTACACCCGGAGGGACTTGAACCCCCAACCTCCTGATTCGTAGTCAGGCGCTCTATCCAATTGAGCTACGGGTGCATTTCGGGAAGCCGGGATAAAGACAAAGTGGGCGCTTGAGATCAAGCAGAACTTTGCAAAAGTGTGATTTTTTTCGAAGGGCCTTAGAATTAGGTCTGAAAGCGCACGATGTAGACCAAAACTGCTGCCAGTGCACCTAGTGCGATGATACTCCACCACAGTCCTTTGGCGAGTGCTGGCTTTCGGTTAATCAGTACAATGACCGCGCCGAGTATTAGCCAAATTAGCATTTTTCCGATTAGCCATGGAGCGCTGAAACTGTGACCGAGCTTCGAAATCATAGCAAATCCAGCTACTAGAATGAGCAGTAGGCCGATTCCACTAGTGATGGAGCCGAGCTTGCGTAAGGATGGGCTGTCACTGCCGGCGAGGCTGCGAGCTAGCAGCGCGCCGTAGCCCGTGAAGAGCATGATGATTCCAATGACATGAAGAACTTGATAGATGTATGCAGGCATAAGCATACAGATTTGCGAAGATCTACAAAAAAGCAAGCCCGACTCACTGCAGAGAGTCGGGCTTGTGGCTAGGATCAAAAAATCCGAGGTGCTATTCTTAAACAGCTTTTGGTATTTCGGCAGGGATATCGATGATATGCGTATCCTTACGTTTGACTTTTTTTAGACGTGAGCGCCGCCTCAGCATCCGGTCGAGCTTGTTAACCATCTCATCAATTGATTTATAAAGGTCGTTGGTTTCTGCATGCGCGATGTGGTCATTGCCTCGTACTTCTAGCTGACCTTTTGCAATAAATTCATTTTCGTGGGTGCTCTGGTGAGGGTCGAATTCTAGTTCCACACGCATGCGGACGATCTTATCTTCGTGCTCGAAGAGTTTTTCTGCTTTTGCGTGAACCACATTTTTGATCGCATCGGTGAGATCCATATTCAAACCGGAGATGATGATATCATACTGCTTCATATTTTATTAATCCTTTTCTATTGTGGGTTCTCTGTTAACGGAGACGGTTGACTCCGCCGCTTTGTAAATTTGAGCGAACAAAAAAAACCAACAATCTAGAATCACAATGACTCAGTCTGCTGGCTAATTTTGATTTGGTGACACCTATGCTGACTAGCGGTGTTAAACACAGATCCAAAATTAATATTTCGGAGGTTTTATCTAGTATTGAATGCCCAATTATCAAAGCAAAAATATGATAGAAGCGACTCCGACAGTTTGCAACCTTTCTTAGTGAAAACAGTCTTTTTTACATTCGGAGTGAGTGGTGAAACAAACGTCGAAGCTGCTCAGATGAATTCCGGCAGTTTGGGAATGTCTTCTTGTGTGCCTGTGGTGGTGAGTATGAAAATTTGCTCACCTTCGGACCAGATTTTAAATGCCTGCTTGTCGCACTCATAGCTTTTGGTCTTCTGCTTTTCACAAGGTGAGCATTCTTTCGGAAAGCTTGCTTTTTCAGCAGTAATGAGATGATAGGCTCGTCCATTTTTAAAACAGATCATGCTCAGATTCACCCCGTTGTAGTCAAAGGTGATGCAACCGAGCGTTTTCAGCGCTTCGAGTTGCTCTGGTATGTGTGCAGGTGTGGGCATACCCATCCCTGCCAGATGGCTTTGAAGTTCACTGACTTCGTCGGCTCGCTTATCAAACCTAGAGAGGTTAAAATCACGGATTTGCTCTGCCAAAAAGTGGATGACGTTGGGCACACCTGCGGTAGCGATGGTTCGTTCAGCCGCTGTCGTATCATTGCTAACTAACTGCGGCTGAAGTGTTTGACGTGGCACCGCTAAAAATGCTCCCGCGACAGCTAAGGCAGCGGCAGCAGCTATCCATGGGCGGGACCATGGGCGATTATTCCCGGGAAATGGTAAGCTTTGCTCTACTTGGTCTGTAGTCTGATCGACGACGTCGCCTTGCAACAATATTGATTGTGCCGCATGCGCTTTCATCGCCACGAGGGTGGATGCTTGCTGGTGAGCCGAGGCTTCGATTTTACAGAATTCGGCACTGATTACTGAATCCATTGCTTGTTGCTCTTTGAACCAGGCGCTGAGTTCTGCGTCTTCGCGCAGTAGCTCCAGTGCTTCGGCGATGAGCGGATCGTTGCGGTCGTCGAGATTATCTGGACGGCAGAGTTGTAAGATATTTTTTGCTTCTTCGCGGTCCATAACTTAAAATGTGCTTGGGTTGGTTTCCGCTTCTTTGCGTTTAAAGATCTCGCGCAGTTGTGACTTTCCGCGGGATAGGCGCGACATTATGGTGCCGATGGGGACATCAAGGATCTCGGCGATTTCTTTATACGATAGATCTTTTAAGTAAAAGAGCGCGACTGGCTTTTGGTAGACTTCGTCGATCTCTTTGAGTGCTTGAACCGCAAGATTGGCATCTATGCTGCGGCAAATGTGCGAGTCTTCGTGGCCGATCGTGGCTTCGAGTATCTCTGGTTCAAAACTATCGGTGCGTGAGTCTTTACGCCGATGGCGAAGGAATTCGCGGTAAAGTGTGGTAAAGAGCCAAGATTTTACTTTCGATTGATCACGCAGTGAATCACCTTTTTCTGCATAAATAAAAAAGGTCTGTTGGGCTAAATCGCTGGCTTCATGCTCGTTTTTAGCTAGACTGTAGCCAAATCGATAAAGCGGTTGGTAGTAGGCACTCACGATGTCTTCAAAAGTCAAATTAGTTGATTTTATGGTCATGTGAGGCAATTAAAGGATTCTTTATTCCCAAAAAAATTAAGCGATTTAAATAGCTAAGCTAACGTATGAGCATCGCATCACCGTAGCTATAAAAATTATAGTTATGCGCGATGGCCTCCGCGTAAAGTTCTAATAACCATTGAATGCCTGAATTATCGCCAGGACTTAAAAACCCCGAAA
This sequence comes from Puniceicoccaceae bacterium, assembly GCA_017857255.1. GTDB lineage: Bacteria > Verrucomicrobiota > Verrucomicrobiia > Opitutales > Coraliomargaritaceae > Lentimonas. The sequence continues at coordinate 35,166 of JAFMDL010000003.1, forward strand.
CGAGACAGAGTAGCGTGGATTTAGGTAGGTGAAAGTTAGTGATCAAGGCATCAACCGCAAGAAAGTCTGCCGGTGGGTAGATAAAAATATCTGCTTCGGCTTGTACAGATCCAGAGGGAGTTAGGCAGTTGCTTGATTGTACTTGGACGCGGCGCATTGCGTCTTCGATCGAGCGGACCGAGGTGGTGCCCACCGCGACTCGAGGACCTGGACTCGTTTGTTGAAGGGCGTTGTAGGCGCTGGCGGGGATCTCGTACCATTCGTGATGAATGTTGTGATCCAAGATGTTATCGACCTGGATTGGGTGAAAAGTGCCGATCCCGACTTGAAGTGTTAGGTCATGGAACTGCGCCCCGCGAGCTTCAAGCTGATGGATTAGATCGGGCGTAAAATGGAGGCCTGCAGTCGGAGCCGCTACAGCGACACGCTTGTCGTAGTCGGCGTAGACAGTTTGGTAGCGTTCGTTATCAGCACTTCGACGGGGGTCGTCGATGCTTCGCTCAATATAAGGAGGGAGTGGCATGATACCGAGACGCTCGGAAAGGTCGGTGACGGATTCGTCTCGGACCGGATGGAATCGAACTCGATAATTGCCATTTTCACCTGCGTTCAGGACTTCTGCAGTAAATTCACCTTCTACACCAAAGGTGCCGCCTTGGAGGGTTTTCTTACCTGGGCGTAGAAGACACCACCAGGTGATGGCATCTTCGGCTGGTTGAAGTAAGAGGCATTCGACTTTGCCGCCTGTGGGACGCTGACCAAAGATACGTGCTTTAAGTACCGCAGCATTATTGCGAAAAAACCGAGCATTGTTTGGCAGATATTCGCCGATTTGTGCAAAAGTGGTGTGTGTGATCTGTCGAGTCTTGCGATCTACAACCATTAGGCGCGAGGCATCGCGCTGAGTGGCGGGCTCTTGAGCGATACGTTCGATCGGGAGAGGGTAGTCAAATAGGGAGCTGTCCATTGAGGGGCTTTTAGTGGGTGAACGCTGTTGTGGGAAGTCCGTTTTTCCTGCACTTTTTCAGGGTAAGTCATGCAAGTCAGTTCAGTGACTAAGCCAAGCACTACTTTCCTATAGGTGAAGGTGAACTTGTTTACGATGTAGCGCTGCCGATTTTTTTGAACAAAGAATTTCTACGCTTAAATCCTTGCGGCGAAGATTTAAAAAGAGCTACAATAAAAGGTTCATTATTCCTTTATGTCTACCCGAGCTACTAGTCGTGTGTATAATCAAGTCGCCCTTGAAGTGTGGTTCGAAAATGTTGGACTCGAGTGGGAAACGTTCTTCTCGGACGAGGCACTCCAGCGCGGGCGTGAAATATATAGAAAAGGGCAAATATCAGGAGTCGAGTTAGCAGATAAAGATGCAATTGTGCATTGTGCATTTGCGCGTAAGGATACCTGTTATGCTGTGGTGGATTGGACTAAAGATGGACCGATTGTACGTTGTTCGACTGAGGATCAAGCGCTGGGCGATGCTGTTGCAGTCGGGGGATTGTATGAAATTGAGGAGCTCATTGCAGATGAAATTGCCCCATTACCTTATGAGCTAGAAGTTACCTCTGATCCTGAAACATCTGCGGTATTAGAGGAGGCCATTGAGGGTGAGCAGGCGAAGTCTCAAGTAGGCATACCGTGTGAAGAACCATCGGTACGTCGGTTGACACCGCGTTTAGAAGGTCTGGGGTCAGGTTTGCGGATGACCGCGTATTGGGTGAACTCCGACTTTTCTCGAGAGGAGGCACTCCAAACAGATGGCAACTCAATGAGCAGTGGAGAGCGCGAATTGTTAGTCCGTCTGACTGCCATTGCCAAAGAAGTCGGCTTTAATTTCCGTCGCGAATCAAATGATTTTCTGATGCGGAATCCTGAGCAGATCGCACCGTTTTTTTCGCATACGTGTAAACGTTGGGAAGCTATTTTCGGTTATATGGATCTAGATCTTGATGCGCAGGCGATGGCTGAAGGAGAGAAGCAGGTTAAGGTGATTGGGCGTGTTGAATCGGCAGGTAAGACAGACATGCGTGTCGACTGGCGCTTTAAATTGGGTAAGCGATGGCTTGATGCAGAAGACACTGAGCGGTTAGCTAAGATTGGGCGTGGTACTCATATTGTGAAAGGTATGGGGCTGGTGCGTATTGCGGAGGAGCAGACCGATGCGTTGGCGGAGTGGCGAGTAGCTGCTGCATGCGGATCGGAAGCTGCGCAGACATGGCCTCGCTATATGGTATTTTCTCTATTTGGAGATCGAGGCGCTGAGCTCGACTTGGAGCAGGAGTTGCAGGAATGGCGCGCAGCGCTTGAGGCACAAGAGTCTGCCGTCAATGATCGCACCAGCGGATTAGAGCTGCAATTACCGGATTTTTTGCGTCCCTATCAGCGATATGGTGTGCGTTGGATGGCCAATTTACGTGCGCAGAATTGTCATGGTTTATTGGCAGATGAGATGGGCCTTGGGAAGACGCTGCAAGTATTGACGTTGCTGAACTCCTATCCTTATGAAGGAATGCATAATTTGATTGTTTGCCCAGCGAGTGTGGTGCCTGTTTGGGAGAATGAAGTAAAGCATTGGTATCCACAATTGAATACCGCGGTATTACGCAGTGATGAAACATTCGTTAATTCTCCTCAGGGTAAGACTAAATTGTGGATTGCCAGCTATACACAATTGCGACGTCATAAGCATCTATTAGACGACTTTGAATTTGGTTACGCAGTGCTCGATGAGGCACAGCAAATTAAGAATCCAGAAGCGAAGGTCACGCATGCTTGTTGTGCGATACAGGCAAAGTGTCGACTCGCACTGACGGGCACGCCGATTGAGAATCGTTTGTTAGATGTGTGGACTTTATTTCGTTTCATTATGCCTGGTTTGCTAGGTTCGCGTCGACGATTTGAAGATGCCGCAACTTCACAGGATATGTCGGTACGCAAGAGTTTGGAGCAACGTTTGCGTAAACAGATCGCGCCGTTTTTATTGCGCCGCATGAAGGATAAGGTAGGCAAAGATCTTCCGCCAAAAGTAGAGATGGATTTGGTGTGCCCGATCACTGAAATACAGCGCCAGATCTATGAAGGCTTGTTAAATAAGGGGCGCGAAGAGATGGGGAATGATTTGCAGCTTGCGATGCAGTCTAATTCGATGAATTTCTTTACACTGCTGACCCGTTTAAGGCAGGCGTGTTGTGATCCGGGAATTATTCCAGGTGTCGAAACAAGCCCACAACACAGTGGTAAGATTCAGATTTTACTCACGCGCTTGGGTGAGGCACTTACAGGTAATGGGGCGCGCAAAGTCGTGATTTTCAGTCAATTTGTGCAGCTACTTAAGCGAGTGAAGCCATTAATTCAGGATGCATTCCCAGAGATTAATTTGTATGAGTTAACCGGGCATACAAAGAATCGTTCGAAGCCAGTGGAGTCTTTTCAAGCGAAGCAAGGGCCAGCTGTGATTTTAGTAAGCTTGAAAGCAGGGGGCACAGGGATTACACTGCATGCAGCGGACTATGTATTTTTACTCGATCCGTGGTGGAACCCGGCAGTCGAGAATCAAGCGGTCGATCGCGTGCATCGTATCGGTCAGCGCAAACGCGTCTTTGTTTATCGAATGATTACACAAGGCACGATTGAGGAACGCATTCAGCACCTAAAAGCTGAGAAGCGTGAGCTTTTTGAGAGCACTCTTGGTAATCTTGGCAGTGCTAAAGACCTGCGTGAGCACTTTTCAGATATCGAAGAACTCGCCAAGTTACTTCCACCCAATTAAGCATTAATGGGGCACAAAAAACGGCTGCCTCCGCGAGGAAGCAACCGTGTGAAGTAATGTATCTTTGGTGCGTCTTATTCGACGTTGGCACCAACAACAGCAGCCATTTGCATCATGTTGATGGTCTGGCCTTCCTTAAGGTTGGTAAAATCTGTGACTTTACCAGATTTGCTGGTTGAGTTTGTGTTGCGAAGTACTGGCAGCATTTTAGCGTCGGCTACAATGAACTTGCCTGCATTTTGCGGAGCGCCGTTCTCGGTCTTAGTTTGGAGACCGTTTTCTTTGATGTAGTCCCAGAGCTTCTTAGTGATCTCTGTGCGTGGAAGCGCTGTGGCTCCGAGGAATGCCGCGAGGTCTGCTTTAAGTTTAACTGGTTTGTTTAGTCCTTTGGGTTCATCTGCCATAATAGTATTCTATTCTGTTTGTTATTTTCGTTTAGTTGAGGCGATTTGATTAATCAAGTTTCGCTAAATGTTTGAGCGCGGCGACATAGCCGTCTAAGCCTAGTCCGCAGATGACTCCAATGCAGGCCTCAGCAGTCATCGAGTGCTGACGAATGGATTCACGATTGTAGATATTACTGATATGGACCTCGACCACAGGGAGGTCGCTGCCAGCAATTGCGTCGCGCAGTGCGAGGCTGGTATGAGTCAGCGCCCCGGGATTAATAATGATGCCGAAGACCTCAGCGTCTGTGAATTTGCCGATTTCATCGATAATAAAGCCCTCGTGATTGGATTGATAAAACTGCACTTCAACCTGTAATTTAGCGGCAGCTTCCGTGAGCAGGTTTTCTAAGTCGGTGAGAGTTCGATCGCCGTAGATGGACGGTTCGCGTTTGCCGAGGCGATCCAAGTTGGGTCCGTTGATGATGACTATGCGTTTCATTAATTAATCGAGGTTGTGTAGAAGAGATAGCAGTTGTGCAGGCTTTGCAATCCACATTAAAGCAAGCAGGGCGTTTCTATAAAGGTCCATTCAAGACCAAATTGCTCCGCAGTTTCTTTGGCAAGTGCTTTAACTCCAAATACTTCAGTGGCGTAATGGCCGCAGGGGTAGAGATTAAGGCCAAGCTCTTGTGCCATATTAAAATGATGTTGGCGTAGTTCGCCAGTGATGAGCGTGTCGATATTGTTGGCTTTGAGTGCATCGACCGCGCTTTGCCCACTGCCAGTAAGGATGGCGATGCGTTGCGGATGCTCACTACCATATTCAATCGCTTGGTAAGTGCTAGGGAAGAGTGCTTTGAGTTTGGTGGCGAGCTCATGCCTTCCACCTTCCGGACCTGCGGTGATGGTAGCCATATCGTTGCCTTCGTAGGGGACGAAACAGTCGGTTTTGGCGAGCCCGAGGGCCTTGGCGAGCAGGGCGTTGTTGCCAATTTCGGGGTGGCAATCAAGAGGCAGGTGTGCGCCGTAGACCGCGAGGTTACCTTCTATCGCGGTCTTTATTTTCTTGTATTTACTGCCTGTGAGCGGAATAGGCGGAGTCCAGAAGAGACCGTGGTGACAGATCAGGAAATCGACTTCTGCGGCGATCGCTTGTTCAAAGGGGATTTGACCCGCATCAACGGCAGCTCCGATCTTGGTAACCAGTCCGAGGTTCTCAACTTGCAGGCCGTTATTAGCGCCAGGGAAGTCTTTAATTTCAGTTTGGCGGGTGCGTTGATCACAAAACGCGACAATTTCCGAGAGGGTAGGCATGTGTAAAGAGTAAGTGTTAAATCGTGAATTGTGGAAACGTTAAAAGGTTGTAGTGACTATGGGAAGTGTGATTTTTGCTTCTCATTCTGCTGGGGATCTTCTAATTCCTCTCTAATGTCAGAATATGAAGCACGGTTTGGCGCGATTGGGCGTTTGTATGGAGTCGATGGGTTGAAGCGACTTTCGCAGGCGCATGTTTGTGTGATCGGCTTGGGCGGGGTCGGCTCGTGGGCCGTTGAAGCCTTGGCGCGCACCGGGATTGGCAAATTGACGTTGGTGGATATGGATGAGGTCTGCCTAAGCAATGTGAATCGGCAGCTGCATGCTTTAAGCGATACAATTGGTCGCTCCAAAGCGGTGTTGTTGGCTGAACGCGTGGTTAAGATTTCGCCTAGTTGCGAAGTGGTGGTTGAAGAGTGCTTTTTGACGGAGTCATCGATGGATCGTCTATTAGAACCGAGGTATGATTATATAATCGATGCGATTGATAGTACGAAGTACAAATGCTTGTTGATCGCTGAGGCGCGCGCGCGCGGGTTGAATCTAATCACCTGTGGTGGTGCGGGGGGACGTATCGACCCCTCACGTGTGCAAATAGCAGATTTGGCGCGATCGATTAATGATTCTTTATTGTTGCAGGTACGCAAACGATTGCGACAGCAGTATGGCTTTCCGATGTTCAAGCGTCAGAAGTTTAAGATCGATTGTGTTTTCACAGATGAGTTGCCGGTTTATCCGACTAGTCAAGGAACTGTTACTTGTGATCGAGAAACTGGTGCTGACTATCGATTAAATTGCGATGAGGGGTTTGGCTCTGCGACTTATTTGACCGGAACTTTTGGATTTTTCTTAGCAGCCGAAGTGGTCAAGCGAATAGCGTTAGGTAATAAGGCATCCTCAAAAAATAATGAGAATGATTCGTAGACTAAAGTTTGTAAAAAAAAGTATTTTTTTATTCGGAAAACTTGTATTTTCAATAGAAGCACCCTACAGATATTGGTGTGTCTGAAATTCTTACAAATCCACCGACCGTTATTTGGTCGCACAGTAATCGACAAGCAGATTTTTACGAACTGCCGACTGATGGGTATGAGATACATGAGTCAATTGGCTGGTTGTTGAATCATTATAAATCCGTTTCTTTATGGATGGGTTTGGAAAGTGAGGATGGCGCGGAGTTGTTTTTAATTTGTTCTCCGACACAACCAGCCGATGTGGTTGCTCGCTTGCGTGTTCGCGACAGTGATCTTTCTGTATTTGATGTGCCGATTTCGCTTAGCACGAGTGACTCGTGATTAAGCAGCATTTGGTCTGCACTTATTAGGACACATACTTTATAGAGTCGTTTGTTTGTTTGCCCGAATACTGTTCCGTATTTTTTTTAAAAGCTCCTTGGGCATTTTGTCCTTACTGATGCGAAAATTTGTTTGGCGTGTCTGAATGTGATAGCCGAGATGGTCGACTTTGAGTTTTTGCATGTCTGCCCACTGCAGGAGTATTGGTGGTTTTGGTTTTTTACTGAGTGTAACACCTAGTTCGTCCCAAGTGATTTGCAATCGACCAATTGAGGTCAGGGTGATGGCAATCGCACAGGCAACAAAAAATCCAATACCCGCTGCCATAAGGTAGTTCTCTTGCCGAGCAGCACTCATACTCATCATAATTCCGAGTGCAGCATAGATCAATGCTTTGATTTTTTTCATTGGAGCGAGTCTGCTAATAAATACATGCAATGAGTCAGCTTAGGGGATGAATCGTGTTTTATCGATCGCCTTCATGTAAGCCTCCTCTTTGTTAATCAAATCTGCTTCTAGTAATTTGCTGAGTGAAGCATCCATCGAGACCATGCCTTGGTCTCGGTTTTGGTCGATGATGTTGCGAATGTTTGAAAGCGAGTGCGTGCGAATACAGTTTGGCAGTGCGCCATGTGTGAGCAGAATCTCATGCGCGGCGATACGGCCGCCGTCTTTCTTCTGGCAGAGTAGTTGCGAGACGATGCCACGCAGGGACTCAGCCAGCATGATGCGAATTTGATTTTGCTCATCGCCTGGAAACGCATCAATGATGCGGTCCACTGTTTTGGTGGCATTGTTGGTATGCAGTGTGGCAAAAACCAGCATACCCATTGCTGCGCAATTAATTGCCAAGCGGATGGTTTCCATGTCGCGCATTTCGCCAATCAAAATGACATCGGGGTCGGCGCGCATCGCACCCTTGAGTCCGGCGCTGAAAGAGCGCGTGTGCTCGCCCACTTCACGGTGAATGATGGTACTGTTTTTATCGTCATGAGTAAATTCGACCGGGTCTTCGAGCGTGATAATTTGCTTCTGCGAGGTTTCGTTGATGTGGTTGATGATGGCCGCGAGTGTCGTTGACTTGCCACTACCAGTCGGCCCCGTGACCAGCACCAAGCCGTTTTGGTAAGAGGCGATCGCCTTCAATGCGACGGGTAAGTCGAGCTCGTCGATGCTGGCAATTCGCGACGGAATCTGGCGCAGGACGGAGGCCATACCCCAGCTGTTTTTAAACAGGTTCATGCGGAAGCGCGCTTTCCCTGGTATCTCATACGCGAGGTCAACATCGCCTGTTCGGGTGAAGCTCTCCCAGCGGTGAGCTGGCGTAACTTCTTTGAGTAGTGCTTCCATTTCGTTTACGCCGATCGGCTGCTGGTTGAGCAGATGGATGACACCATCGATTCGCGTCTTCGGCGGCGAGTCGACGGCGAGGTGGAGGTCGGAGCCACCTTTTACGAGCATATCAGTCAGCAGTGTATCCAATTCGTTCATCGATCAAATTCTCTTTTTTTGGGGGGTAGGTTAGGCCTTACTTTCCGCATTAAATATATTCTCGGCGGCGACTTCGGTTGTGATCTTGCCTTGGTCGAGCAGTGCTTGCACGGAATCGTTCATGGTGAGCATGCCAAGTTGCTTGCCTGATTGCATCGCACTTTCTAGGCCAGTCTCTTTCGCATCGCGAATAATGTTGGCCACCGCGGTGGTGTTGACGAGCAGTTCACAGGCGAGCACGACTTCGTCGTCCACGCTAGGAATGAGGCGCTGGCAGACGATGCCACGCAGGGAACCGGCAGTCATTGCACGGATTTGGTTTTGTTGGCGGGGGGGGAAGACGTCGAGCATCCGATTTAATGTGGATGCGGCATCCCGGGTGTGCATGGTCGCAATCACAAGGTGGCCTGTTTCTGCCGCAGTGACTGCCATTTCGATTGTTTCTAGGTCATGCATTTCACCAATAACGATAATGTCAGGGTCTTCGCGCAGGGCGGATTTTAAGGCGGACTTAAAGGACTCAGTATGTTTGCCGACTTGCCGCTGAGTGACGATGCTGTTGACTGAATGTTGCATCACTTCGATGGGATCTTCCACGGAGATGATGTGATCCTTGCGCGTTAGGTTCAGTTCGTTGACAAGGCTGGCAAGTGTGGTGGTTTTGCCGCTGCCGACTGGGCCAGTTACCAGAATAATCCCATTGTGGTAATTAAGTAGTTTGCGAATGTTGTCCGCATTCGGAAATCCAAGCTCTTCTAAGCTCATTAAGTGATCCGCCACGATTCGATAGACGCCAGAGATGCCTTTCTTTTGCTCCATCAAGTTGGCGCGGAAACGTATTTTAAAGCCCGCAGTTTCAGCATCGAGAGTCAAGGCATAGTCCAAGTCCCAATCAGTTTCGAATCGCTGCCGCTGCTCTGGTGTGAGGGGTAGGTAGTTGATTCGTCTGGCAAGGGCATCTGTGAGTGGTGCATTGCTGAGGTAAACGATGCGGCGATGGTGACGTATCCGTGGGCGGGCACCTCCGGTAAGGTGCAGGTCGCTCGCGCCTATTTTTTGACATTGGGTGAAGAGACTGCGAATCGCTGCTCGGAGCTCATCGTCGTTCAGCTGATTGAAGGTCGAGAAGTCGGGGAACCCTTCGACATTACTCTGGGTGTTTTCGCGCGAGACTCCCGGAATCGCCGGAAGTTGAAAGCCATCCTGCGTATTTTTAATGGAGGCCTCGACGGCACTTTCGAGGAAGGTCGTGTCGGTCACCCAGCTGGAGTTGGTCAGTAATTTTGCAACTGCGCGAACGTCTGTACTTGGGGCTAGGTTAGAGACCATGCCATGAATTTGGTCCTCGGTGAGTAGTTGATTTTCTAGGCAGAAATGAAGGAGCCAATGAATTTCTGGACGCATATATGTTGGGGGATGTTTTCGGGAAGTTAAAACTCTCTATTTGATTATAAAAAATGCGGAGAGAATCAACTCTCATATTAAACAACGAGTGGCGGGAGAGGAGGCTGTATTCGGCTGAGATAATATAGTGTGGGCGATTCACTCACATTGTTTGATTGCGGTGGACGGATCGTCCAAGGCTCCTTTAGTTTTTATTTTTAGCATGGCGCAGCGGTCCGGTGGTCGATTTGTTTATCTCTGAAACCAGCGGATCATGCCTAGCCATACATCAAATACACAGCCGCCTCGCTTGTTACACCCGCGCAACCCACATCAGGGACGTTATGATTTTACCGCGTTGTGTGAGGTGTGTGCGGAACTAAAATCCTATGTGCGGCTAAACCCTGCAGGCGAACCGACTATCGAATTTGCTGATCCCGCCGCGGTGCGGTGTTTGAATCAAGCACTTCTAGCGCAAACCTACCAGATTAAGCATTGGATGATACCCGCTGGCTATTTGTGTCCTCCCATTCCGGGGCGAGCCGATGTGATTCACTATGTGGCAGATCTTCTTGCAGAATCAAACGGCGGCAAAGTGCCGAGGGGCAGGGGTGTGCGGGTGTTGGATATTGGCACTGGAGCGAATTGTATCTATCCAATTCTCGGCAGCCAGAGCTACGGGTGGAAATTTGTCGGGACTGATATTGACCCTGTCTCAGTGAAGTCAGCACGCTTAATTGTGGAAGCCAATCCATCCCTGCATAAGTTAATCAAGGTAGTCCAACAAAAGCAGCCGAGTGCTATTTTTAAAGGCATTTTACGCAAAGGGGAATCGTATGATCTTACGATCTGCAACCCACCGTTTCATAGCTCGATCGAAGCGGCACAGGCAGGTTCGTTGCGTAAGGTAAAGAATCTCAGCACTGCGTCAGCGGTAAAAGGTGCCGCGCCTCTAAACTTCGGGGGGCAAGGCGCGGAGCTCTATTGTGCTGGTGGTGAGCTAGCGTTTATTACGCAGATGATTCGTGAGAGTATGGTTTATGCGAATCAAGTCGGCTGGTTTACCAGTTTGGTATCTAAAGGTGCCCATTTGCCTGCTTTAAAGAAGTTGCTGCTGCGCTGTGGTGTTGAAACGGTACGAGAGATCCCGATGGCGCAGGGGCAGAAAATTAGCCGTTTGCTGGCATGGCGTTACCCGGCTCAGTAATCAAAGTCGCGCTGGGTGTAGGCACAAAAAAGCCGCTGGTATGAACCAGCGGCTTTAGCATAGAAGTGTGATGCTCTAGTTAGCGCAACTGTCGTTCGCTTTAGCTGCTTGGTAGTTTGCTTCTGCTGCGCTCCAGTCGACAACGTTCCAGAATGCTTCGATGTACTTCGGGCGAAGATTCTGATAGTTTAAGTAGTAAGCGTGCTCCCAAACATCGAGACCAATAACTGCGGTTCCTTGTTCGTCGACTTCGTTGCCCATGCAAGGAGCGTCTTGATTGGGTGTCGAAGTGACCGTTAGCTTGCCGTCTTTATTAACGATGAGCCATGCCCATCCTGAACCGAAGCGAGTGGCACCTGCCTTAGCAAATGCATCTTTAAAGGCGTCGAAACCACCTAGTTCAGTATCGATTGCAGATGCAAGTTCACCGACCGGAGCTCCACCGCCGTTGGGGCTGAGAATTTTCCAAAAAAAGCTGTGGTTGGCATGGCCACCACCATTGTTGCGCACAGCACCGCGCTTTTCGGCGGGCACAGCATCGAGGTTACTGATTATTTCACAGAGAGTTTTATCTTCAAGTCCAGTACCTTGTAGGGCTGCATTGAGGTTGGTAACGTAAGCGTTGTGGTGCTTGCTGTGGTGGATTTCCATGGTACGCGCATCGAAGTGTGGCTCGAGTGCGGTGTAAGCATATGGGAGTTCTGGTAGTTCGTGTGGCATGATCTATTATTTTCTATTTTAGTTAAAATGAGAGTGCTAAAAGTTGTGGGCTTCTGAGCAGGGTGTCAAATGGGAGATGCGGTTGGCATCGCCTTTTTTTGGCTGTGACTGGCGTTATTCTTCGTCATTATTGGTAGATTGTGCGGTTTCTTTAAGCGCGTTGGCCTTTTTAGTCGCATTTGCCTGTCGCTTCATATCAAAGAAGGCCTTGAGGATTTCATGATTCAGTGTTTCCAACACGCCGCCCACCGATTCGAATTTATGGTTGCTCTCTGGAAGTGCTCCAAGGTCAGTAGCGCCACCAACACAGCCCATTTTCGGGTCGGGTAGGCCGTAATAAACTTTGCCGATCCGAGAGATGACAAGTGCTCCCGAGCACATCGGGCAAGGCTCTTTTGTGACGTAGAGCGCGCATTCGTTCAGTCGCCAATCACCGATAAAGCTCGCCGCTTGTGAGATTGCAAGGATTTCGGCATGGGCGGTTGGGTCATTCGTAGAGCGCGATTGATTGTGCGCAGAGGCGATGATTTGACCTTTATGTTCAATGACTGCTCCTATTGGTACTTCATCTTTCTTCCATGCTTCGATTGCCTCGTTGTAGGCATGCGTCATGAAATAATCGGCATCTCGCTTGAGTGCAGATGGGAAGATCTTTTCAAATGGGCAGAGTGATTGCATGGTCATATAAGTGTGAAGGTATGAAAGTAAAAAGTGTTATTTTGCTGTGAGCAAGGCTAGTACCTTTAAGGATATGAGGGCGCGCGTTGGACTTTTATCATATTAATCAGAATAAGAGAGTCCTTGACTTTCGGTCTTAAACCGCTTCCCTCCCGATTTTCTTATTGATCATTTATGGCTAAAGCACAAAGCGAAGACTACGTAGAAGTCGAAGGCAAAATTGTTGCCGTCCTCCCGGGCACTATGTTCCGAGTGGAATTGGCGAATGGGCACCAAGTGCTCGCACACATCTCAGGGAAGTTGCGCAAGCACTTCATTAAGATCACCACAGGTGATACAGTCAAAATGGAGATGAGCCCATACGATTTGGATAAAGCACGAATTGTTTATCGTTTGCGCAACGCTCATGTGCAGCGTAATGCTCCACGGCGTAGCTTTGGTCCACGTCGTCGATAGTTAAATTCATCTAGAGTCACTTTTCAGCACCGCTTGACGGTGCTTTTTTTTGCGAAATGAGTAATTTAGGGACTACTTGAAGAATTGCGATCAAAGCTTGCTTCGTTTAGGAATCGATATGTGTTTATACACTCAATCTTTTAATCTCTTACCATCTAAATTATGAGCAGCAAATTATATAACTCTATTATCGAAACAGTCGGAGAGACTCCACTGGTTAAAATTAATAAGACAGTCGCCGGTCTGCATGCAGATATTTATCTTAAATGTGAGTTTTTCAATCCACTCGCGAGCGTCAAGGATCGTATTGGTCGCGCAATGATAGAGGCGGCTGAGCGCGATGGTAAGATCGGTAAAGGCAGTATTATTATCGAGCCTACCTCTGGGAACACTGGGATCGCACTGGCATTTGTGTGCGCGGCCAAGGGCTATAAGTTGATTCTAACAATGCCAGAGACAATGTCAGTCGAGCGCCGCGTGCTACTACGTATGTTAGGCGCTGAGATCGTGTTAACTCCTGGGCCAAAGGGAATGGGTGGCGCGATTGCACGAGCAGGTGAGCTGGTTGAGGAATATGGCGAAAAGGCATTCATGCCGCAGCAGTTTGAAAATCCAGCAAATCCTGAAGCCCATCGCCAGACGACTGCTGAAGAAATTTGGTCTGCAACTGATGGTAAAATTGATGCGTTTGTTGCGGGCGTCGGCACTGGCGGCACGATCACCGGAGTGTCCGAAGTAATTAAAGCCCGCAAAGAACTTTATACAGTGGCAGTTGAGCCTGAAGCTAGTCCGGTTATTTCTGGTGGCAATCCTGGGCCGCATAAGATCCAAGGGATCGGCGCTGGGTTCATTCCTAAAAACTGCAACACTGAGATAATCGATGATGTGATTAAGGTTTCTAATGAAGATGCGTTTGCGACTGCCCGGCAGTTGGCAGAGCAAGACGGCATTCTTGGTGGTATCTCAACTGGCGCTAATGTCTTTGCTGCTATTCAGCTTGCGAAGCGCCCGGAAATGGCGGGTAAGACCATTGTAACTATCGGTTGCAGTTTTGGTGAACGCTACCTAAGCACGCCGCTGGCTGAAAAAGCACGCGAAGAAATGATCAGTGCGACTGCAGGCTAAGCAATCGGCTGTAAGCAACTTTACTATCAAAGTCTCAGTTAGAAATAACTGAGGCTTTTTAGTATACACATGGCTCTTAAAGGTATCGATATTATGTGCCAATTTCTCGCGTATGGTTGGAAATAGAAAGCCGCCAAAACTTGTGGGGACTCCTTATAATTCAAACCCATCCTTGGCGATGCAGATGACGAATTCTCCTTTTTGGCTACCGTCTGCCACACGGTCTCGTACTTCGCTGGCGGGGCCAGTATATATCGTCTCATGTAGTTTGGTGAGCTCGCGACAGACACTTATGCAGCGATCGGGGCCAAGTGTACTGACTAAGTCGTTCAGGAATTTGCCAATACGATGGCAAGATTCATAAATGATGATGGTATAGTCGTTGGTTTGGTTCGCTTCGAAAAAGCGTTTACGTGCGGCGCTTTTTGGGGCTAGGAAGCCGACGTAGAGGAATGCATCACTGGGGAGTCCAGAGAGTGAAAGTGCAGTGATGACTGCGCTTACTCCAGGCGCGGTGGTGACCTTTAGGCCTCGCTTGCGGCATTCGCGCACGAGCCTAAAGCCAGGATCACTGATGGCTGGGGTGCCCGCGTCAGCGATCAGCGCGATGTGTTCGCCGGCTTCCATTCGGTCAGCGATTTCGCCTGCCATATAACTTTCATTTTCTTCGCGGTAGGAGATGAGTTTACCGTTATTTTCGATCTCGAGCTTGCTTAGAAGTTTGCCAGTTACTCGTGTGTCTTCACAGGCGATGAAGCTGGCAGCGGTGAGTACATCGACCGCGCGGGGAGTGATGTCGGATAGGTTACCGATTGGAGCGGCGACGAGGGTGAGAGTTCCTGTGTCTGGCATATGCGCTTAAATGTGAGTGGCTTGAAAGAGTTGTTATAAAAAAGCGCCTTCATAGTTTGGATGAAGGCGCTTAAAATTATATAATTCGATCTAGTTGCTGGTTAGCCACCAAATCCTGGGGCGCCACCTTCCCAGTCCGCGGGTCGGGACCAAGGCAATTCTTGGTCGTCTGGGTTAGTGTCGAAGCAACCGCTAGTAGCTAGTGCACAGAGCGAGAGTGCTAGAATGATTAGTAGACGTATGGTCATCATGAGTTGAGTACGCAGATTGAATTAGAAGAGAATTTTGACGCTATCACCCACAGCGAGTTTGAGTCTGGTGCCAGGTAGAATATTGGCTACCGCAAGTTGCTCGGTGACTTTGGTAACTTGAATTTTTCCCAGCGCAGTTAAACCTTGAATAAGGGTGACTTCAGCACCGACTGTTAGGCCGATCTTTTGTGCATCATCAAGAACGATAATGCCGTCTCTACTACTGATGGCGGCGACGGAAGTCTCCGAGCCAATCGATGCTGCTTGTGCTGCAGGTGTGGTGCTTGCCTTAAAAGTACTTTGATACCCACCTGAGCCCAGTTGTTCACTGCGGCGATTAGCGTCGGCACTCGAGCTTTTTTTACTTTGAGCAAGAGCTTCGGCGGAGAGTAGGTCTTGCTTGAGTGAGTCGTTCACTTTAGTCAGTTCTTCCACGCGTTCATTGAGCTGAGCCAGTTCCGATTCTTTGCTTGAAATCGCTAATGTTTTTTCTGTTTTGACTAGGTCGGAACGAAGCTGAGTCGCTTGGCTTTCCAGACTGCTGATCGTCGCTTTTGCTTGTCGTAGTTGCTGCTGAGTGCGGCTTACTTCCTGTTTTGCAGTGTACACCTGACTACGAGAGGATTCGAACTTTTCTTTGGTTTCTGCCAGAGCTTTGCGCTCAGAAGCTAGCTGCGTACTAATTGTAGCAATGCTACTGTTAGCAGTCTCTAGTTCAGCTTGTATCGTTTGTGTTTCTTTGCGCGCTTGTTCAAGCTGAGTTTGTTGTTCCGCTAGTTTACCTTTGGATACAAAGAAAAGAGCTGCTGCTGCGCAAGCGGCGAGAATAGCGACAATTCGGAGAATGAGTGATAGACTTTTCATTTTATGATATTTTAAGGGGGCTCAAGCGATGTTACGCAGAGAAAAACTGTGTTTCGTGAATGGGGGTTTTGATATTAGCGCTAACTTCACGTTTGTTAGTTGCCAATCGAATCAATAATTTAAAAATCAATTCGCACTGTGATTCAAGACCCAACTTTGCGGCAATTTCAGCGGCAGTGTGTGCATTTTTGCCATTTGAGCTGATCTCAGCCAGGACTTTCTGTTCTATTTCAAGTACGGTCGCGGCGGCAGCCTTGCCTGCTTCAACTCCAGGTTGGTGATAAGCGTTGATATTGACAAGACTAGCATAGAGCCCAACGGCACGCTCAAACAGTGCAATGAGTTGGCCGATGGCCTCGGGAGTAACGTCCTTGATCGTGATCGTGATCGACTGACGGCCGTTGTCGTACAAAGCGTCGCGTGTACCAAGGAAGAAGCCTTGCAAAAAGTCGCCAGAGGTGAAGCCATCTTCGACCTCGATGGAGTCACCTTCACGGTCCTTCAGGACTTCGATAAATGTGGCGAAGAAGTTGTGCACGCCTTCACGAAGTTGCTGTACGTATGCGTGTTGGTCTGTTGAGCCTTTATTGCCGTAAACCGCGATCCCTTGGTGGACCACATTGCCGTCTAAGTCTTTTTCTTTACCAAGCGATTCCATCACGAGCTGCTGCAAGTATTTTGAAAAAAGCATGAGACGATCTTTGTAAGGAAGCACGACCATGTCTTTCGAGCCCTTGCCGTCTGTTGCGAAATACCACATTAGAGCAAGCAGTGCCGCAGGATTGTTTGCGGTATTAGTTGAGCGTGTTGTGACATCCATGGCTGCGGCACCTGCGAGTATACGATCAATGTCGAGCCCTTGGATCGCCGCAGGGAAAAGCCCAACAGCTGCAAGTTCCGAGGTGCGACCACCGACCCAGTCCCACATGGGAAGAAAGTCGAGCCAGTTGTTTTCTTTTGAATAGTGATGTAGTTTACTGCCATCACCAGTAATGGCCATGGCGTGTTGTGCAAAATTTAGGCCTGCGGCTTTGTATGCCGTTTCTGCTTCGAGCATGCCGTTTCGGGTCTCAGGGGTGCCACCTGATTTTGAAATTACGACAGATAAGGTCTGCCCCAGTTCACCATCAAGTGCCTCAAGTGTACGGTCGAGGCCGTTAGGGTCGGTGTTGTCGAAGAAGAAGAGCTTGATTTTGTCGGTTTTCGGACTGCCCAGTGCGTCTGCAACAAATTGAGGACCAAGTGCAGAACCTCCGATACCGATGACGAGTAGGTTCTTGAATGCCCCATTGGCACCTTGAATTTCGCCAGTGTGCACATTTGAAGCGATTTGCTTGATTTTGGTTAAACAGGCTTCGATTTCTGCACCGATTTCAGCGTTGGGTGCCAGTGCTGCGTTCCGTAACCAATAATGGCCGACCATTCGACCTTCGTCTGGGTTGGAGATTGCTCCACCTTCGAGGGCTTGCATCGCGGCATATGCTGCTTGCATCTGAGGATCCATCTCAGCGAAGAAGTTGTCGCCGAAGTTGATGCGGCTGATGTCGATTGCGAAATCGAGCTCGTTAATGTTGAGGTAGTGTTGTTTGAAACGGTTCCAAGACATGATGTTTGTTTAATTAAAGGACGGTCTGCCAAGATGGCAGATTAGTTAAGTGCATCGTTAAATAGTTGTTTGCGATGGGTTCTTGAGGAGTACACCAGTGGTTAATATTACAAGTGTTTATCTGTGACTGCGCCTTCAGATGCAGTGGCCACCGTTGCGGCATATTTACCGAGAATTCCGCGTTTTGAACCTGCGCCAGTGGGTTTAAAGGCTGCCATGCGCGCATCATACTCTGCATCGTCAATCAATACACTGATAGTATTTTTGACGGCATCGATCTCGATTTGGTCACCTTCTTTTACGATACCAATCGGGCCACCTTTAGCTGCTTCTGGAGTGATGTGCCCCACATCAAACCCATGGCTGCCCCCGGAGAAGCGACCATCAGTGATGAGCGCGACTTCTTGAATCAAACCGCGTCCCGCAACTGCGCTGGTAGGCGAGAGCATTTCGCGCATGCCTGGGCCACCGACAGGACCCTCGTTACGGATGACAACGACATCACCAGCGACGACATCGCCGCGGAGAATGCCGATGAGCGCGTCTTCCTCGCCTTCATAGACTTTGGCAGTGCCTTTAAAGTAGAGTCCTTCTTTGCCAGTGATCTTACCAACAGCACCTTCAGGGGCGAGATTGCCGCGCAGGATACGAAGGTGAGTCGACGCTTTAATCGGCTGATCGAACGGGCGAATGATATCTTGCTCGTCAGGGAAACTTGCGTACGGCTGAACATCTTGCAGCGACTCGGCAATGGTTTCGCCGGTGACGGTGAGGCAATCGCCATGCAGCATGCCGCGGTCGAGTAGCATCTTCATCATCGGGCGAATGCCGCCGATACGAATGAGATGGCTCATGTTGTATTTACCAAATGGTTTGAGGTCTGCTAGCAGTGGCACGCGCTCGCCGATAGTTTTGAAATCGTCGATCGTCAGGTCCACATCTGCCGAGTGCGCGATCGCGAGTAGGTGCAGAATTAAATTGGTCGAACCACCAAGCGCTAAACAGGTGGTAATTGCATTTTCAAAGGCCTTACGCGTCATGATGTCGCGAGGCTTAAGGTCTAGCTCGAGTAGTTTGAGTACCGCTGCGCCCGCGTTTTCGCAGTCCTTACGCTTTGGTTGGCCGATGGCTACTTGCGCTGAGCTACCAGGGAGGCTCATCCCGAGCGCTTCAATCGCGCTGGCCATAGTGTTGGCGGTGTACATGCCGCCGCACGAACCGGCGCCTGGAATGGCATATTTTTCAACTTCTTTGAGTTCCTCGTCGGTGAGTTCCCCCTTGGCATGCTTGCCGACTGCTTCAAATACTGAGACAATATCCATCGGATTGCGCTGCTCTTCTTCATCGTGTGGCATCAGCCCCGGCAAAATCGTGCCGCCATACACAAACACAGCAGGCCGATTGAGGCGTGCGAGGGCGATCATGCAGCCAGGCATATTTTTATCACAACCTCCGATGGCGACCAGACCATCGAAGCCTTCTGCAGCAACCACAGTTTCGATCGAGTCAGCGATCACGTCACGCGAGACGAGGCTGTAGCGCATACCCTTTGTACCCATGCTGATACCATCGGAAACGGTAATGGTGCTAAAGTTAATGGCTTTGCCGCCTGCATTATTGATCCCTGTGGTTGCATGTGCCGCAAGTTCGCCCAAATGCATATTACAAGGGGTCAAATCGCTGGGTGAGCCAGCTACGCCAATCTGTGGCTTTTGGAAGTCTTCGTCTTGAAAGCCGACAGCGCGTAACATCGAGCGAGCAGGGGCGCGGTCGTTGCCATCGACCACAATAGAGGAGTGTTGACGTGTATTATTGGATGCCATGATAAAATAATGAGCGGATTAAAATAGTCCGAAAAATAGGATTCTCGTTGCAGAAAAGCGGAGATAAGAATGAATAGCTGGAACCTCGACAACACCCTTTTTACTCTTCATCGCCTTAATTCTGCATTTTAATACCCACTATGACTATAGAATTTGATCTTAAAAAGACGCTTGAAGCACTTTTGCTTTCCAATGCGGAGCCGATTACAGTGAAGGAATTTGTAAAAATCTTTGCCCGCTATCACTCAGGTCTGGTTGAAGCTGCCGAGGCTGATCAAAGCGAAGAAGCGCTAGTCGATGAGGTTGAGCCTATTTCAGAGCGTGTTCAACCCGAGCAAATTGAGGCGGCCCTTGCCCAGTTGATGGATGAGGCAGAGGTTCAGGATAAGGCGTATCGGCTGATCGAGGGGCCGAGCGGCTTTCAAATCGTCACTGCGCCTCAGTTTGCCGAGTTCGTTCGCCTCCTACGTGGAGAGCCGCGGCCCATGAAGCTGAGTCCTGCTGCGCTGGAGACGATGGCAATCGTTGCCTACCGCCAGCCAGTGACTCGTGCCGAGATGGAGGTGATTCGTGGGGTCTCGGTAGATGGCCCGCTCAATCGGCTGATTGAGTTGGAACTGGTGCTAGTGACGGGGCGTGCAGAGTTGCCTGGGCGTCCGATTCAATATGGGACTACCGAGAAATTTCTAGAGTTTACTGGAATCAAGGAGCTTGCCGAGTTACCAGCTTCAGATGTACTGAGCAACCATCAGATTGATGATTGGATGCGCAGCAGCGAGGAGCCCGAACAAGCAATTACCGACGAAGATATGGGTCTTGCCAAGGTGCGAAACCCCGATGAATTACCCTTAGATGAAACTTTTGTCGAAGTCGATTGGCAAAATGAGACTGCTGAGAGCGATGCTGCTCAAGAATCTGCACCCGAATAGAAGGAACCAAATGTCTGAAGATATGAACGCCAAGTTACAGCGTAATCGTGATGCGATTGACGCGATTGACCAGCAAGTTGTGCAGTTGCTCAACCAGCGTGTGCGCCAAGATGGCGGTCTCGACGAGGAACAGGTACTCGCCAAAGTGGCGGCGTTTAACCGAGGGCCACTGACAGATGCGACATTACAAGCGATCTATCGTGCAATGATGCTCGCGGGCCTTGCTCCAGATGCCGTCGCCACTGCAACTGACAAGGTCGATGCCCTGGATCTAGAGATTGTCCAACTTTTGAATAAACGTGTACAACATGCGGGAGAGATTGGCACTATCAAGCATGCCAATGGCGCAGACTATTATGACCCGACCCGAGAGGCACAGGTCATGGCGAAAGTAGCTGGCCTCAATCCAGGGCCGATTAATAACCAAACACTGCAATCCGTTTACCGTGAGGTCATCTCTGGGTCCATCGCACTTGAGAAAAAGCTAGTGATCGGTTACCTCGGGCCAGAAGCGACTTACACGCATCAGGCTGCGATTTGCAACTTCGGCGTGAGCTTGGACTATCGTGCGATCAAGACCATTCCTGATGTTTTCGCCGAGGTCGAAAGCGGTAGCGCCGATTACGGCGTGGTGCCGATTGAAAATTCAACTGAAGGCGCGGTCTTTCACTCGATGGATATGTTGGTCGAGTCGGATCTGCATATTTGCTCGCAAGTATATTTGCCGATTGAGCACTGCCTGATCTCGCAATCAGAACTGGATCAAATCACGGAAGTCCGCTCTAAGGATCAAGCACTCGGGCAATGCCGTGAATGGCTGCGCGTCAATGTGCCAAATGCCACTTTGACTGACGTTGTCAGCACCGCCGATGCAGTGCGCACTGCGAAGCAGGATCCACGTGTTGCGGCGGTGGCTAGTGCGCTCTCCGCGCAACGTTACGCAGTGCCGATACAGATACATGGCATTCAGGACCGGGATGATAATGTAACTCGCTTCTTGGTGGTTGGTAAGACACGTGCAAAGCCACTCGGGGATGGCCGGGATAAGACCAGTTTGGTGATCTCTCTTAAAGATGAGCCTGGCGCCTTGGAGCAAACCTTAAAGGCATTTGCCTCGCGCGGCATTAATCTCAGTAAAATTGAATCACGCCCCAGCCGTAAAAAAGCTTGGGATTATTTCTTCTTCATTGATTTGGTTGGTCACTACGAAGACGAGCCGGTACAGGCAGCGTTGGCTGACTTGGAGGGCCACTGCCCATTAATTAAATGGTTGGGGAGTTATCCTAACGACGAGCGAGGCTAGGATGCATGGCGTCTCAGCTACTTTTAATCTAGGATGGTCGCTTCATGCGATGCAGATCCAAACAATCACAACTAGCTAAAGATTAGGATAGAGTATGATTATTTGTATAAAGCCGTTGCTTCGATGATTACGTTTGTAGGAGTGGATGATTCAGCAACGGTGCCGATAACAACGACTTCGTCGAGTTCGTTGAGACCGATGCTTGTTTGCAAATTCTGTTGAATCGGATTGCCGATCGCATCGATAAATTGTACGGAGACGCGCATAGCCTTCAGTCTATCAGGATCTTCGCAGCAAGCGTCCCACGGCGTATCACAATGGTCATCGCCCATTTCGTCGCAAAACACGAGTTCCTGATCGGCTAAAACAAAGCCTGCATAGCCTTCCACAAAGGGTAGACGTGTGCCACCGATTTGTCCGCGCACTGAGATCGAGGTTCCGGGATTGGCCTGTGCACGAACACTAGCAACACTGAGTACATTTTTTGGAGCTTCTGAGAGTTGCATCGTGGCGAGGATGTCATCCTTCGATGTTTGACTGATACTTGCCGAATCACTAGGTCCACAAGCAGTTAACATAAGAACCAAGCTGCTGAGAATGGCTGCAATTATGAGTGATAGATGATGATTATTTGGATGCATAAATTAGATATAAGTTCGATAGGATTAAGATTCAAAGTCAGGAGCGCAGCGTACTGGGCAGTGGAGCAGTCAGGCAGCGAATTGCAGGAGGCACTGCACCGAGTACGCCTAGTAGTAACCCGGTTAGTAAACCAGAGCTGAGCACGCTACCAGTGAGTTCCAACGAGAAGGTGCCAATCGAGAACTGTACGCTACGACCTTCGAGTAGCAATACGGCTGCAAAGGCGGCTAGCAAGGTCCCGCTTAAGGTTGCCAATAGGCTCTCTTGGATGAGTGAAATGCATACTGCAGTGCGTCGGAAGCCAATCGCCTGCAATGTCGCCAGTTCACGGATACGCGCAGCGAACGCGGCATAGAGTAGATTAAAGCCACCAAAGATGGCACCTGCGGCAATGAGCCCCGCAGTCAGCCAAGTCATTGCTCGAATAGGGGCAAAGAAGCCCGACAGTGTATCGTAGTAGACTGCTTCGCGAATGGCACTCAGTTCCAGGTCCAGACGTTGTTTAGCAAAGAGATCTGCTGCGGAGTAACCTTCGGGTTGTTGCAAGCGAACGATCACACAAGAGAGCGATTCGCGCTGAGTCATCGTCATCAGATCACTGCGGTCAAACCAGACCTCGGACTCCATGACTGTGCCCGGAGCTGCGAAGATGCCCGATACCGTGAAGTGTTGACCTTCAAATTCTATTGCTACGCCCGGGTGTATGGCTTCGATCGATGTACCAAGTATGTGATAGGCTTGTTTGCCGACGAGAATTTCACCGACACGGGGGAATTCACCAGCGATGATGCGCACATCGCGATGCACTTCGAAAGCCGCGGGGGTGATGCCCCGCAGAAGTGCCTGCTGTTTGCCTCCTTCAACGGTGGAGAGTTCGCCCATAAAGTGCACCTCTCCCGACACCGCCGGTTGCCCTAAGCGAGTATCGATCCCTCGAATACCGGCAGTCGCCAGCGACTCGACTTGCACGTCAATTTCGCTACGCTCAACACTTTCCTCAGAACCAGCACTGAGCAACATAACATTATGCACGGAGCCACTGGCTAGCAGCATCGATTTCATTCCCTCGTTAAAGGCACCCGCGGCGAAGATGAGAAAGACCACCGCGCCAGAGCCAGCTACAATCTGTAAAAAGCGCGGAATGTCACGCAGCAGATTACGCGTTGCATACGCGAAAGGTAGTAGTGCTAGTCGTAGCCTTTTCATTATTTATCTGCGAAGCGATTCAACCAGTGGATGTTTTGCCGCAGTCCATGCCGGCCAGAGAGATGCAACCAAGCCCAGTGCGCAGGCAATAGTTAGTGCCTTGGTAGTGACGTTCAGGCTTGGTATCAACGCGAGTACTAGACCCTCGTTGCCGATGGTGTAACTCTGCAGATAAAAAAACAGCGTTGCTCCCAAGCTGCCGATGAGTCCGCCCGCCAAACCGAGCACTGCACCTTCGCCGACCATTATTGAGCTAACCGCACTGCGCGAATAACCAATCGTCTGAAGCACCGCGCTTTCTTGTACCCGTCCACTCGCAGCCAACAGCAGTGAATTGGCCACCAGTCCCAGCACTGCCATTACGGCTCCGAGGCCGATCCAGCGAGTGAAGTGAATCATCTCAATCATATCATGCGCGGTCTGCATAAAAAATGCTTTTTCGGGGCGGGTGGTAGTGGGCGCCTGATCCGCGGCAAATAGGTCATCAATCGCCTGCGCTACCGAGGCACTTTGCAAAGCATCGCGGACGCGCACATTAAACTGAGTCACCGTACCCAGCCCAACTCGTGACGATTGTTGCAAGAACGGCAAGTGGACGTAGGCCACATTGTTGTCTTGTTGTAAAGGAGAACTTACGATGCCTGCGACCCATACACGGACGCCCACTGCTTCAAAGGTATCGCCGGGGCTTAGGCCGCGCTGGCGAGCCAATTGTTCACCCACTAGTGCGGCATCGCTGCGTGATTGCCACCGCTCCATGGATCCGCTCAGGACTTGGAGGTCTGGGTTATAGCGACTGAGTGTTGCAGGTGGCACGCCACGGAAGGTGATCACATCGAGGCTGGCGCCGCAGTTGTTGACGGCAATTTGAATTGGAATGGCTTCCTCGACGCCAGGGATACGTTGGATTTCACGTAGGTAATGCTCTGGTAGACGCGAGGTCATGGGGCAGAATCGATTCTCCCTATAGACGACTAATACCGTATCGTCTGCGCCGCTTTGGATGACGCGATTTAGCGAGTGCTGCATCGTCTGTACCGACGTAAATAAAAACATGCCTGCGCCGACTCCTGCAAGTGTCAACAGACTCCGCACACGGTGTCTAAGTACTTGTTTGATTGCTAAATTGAATATGTGACGAAGTTTCATCCGTTGGGATTTGTATCGGCTTTACTGATACCGATTTGTTCAATCAGTTGGCCTTTTTCCAAGTGCAAGGTACGGCTGGCTGCTGCGGCTGCGATCGCATCGTGCGTGACCATGACAATGGTTTTACCCAGGTCTGCAGAGAGTTCGCTCATTAATTGCAGAATCGATTTGGCAGATTCGCGGTCGAGATCGCCGGTCGGCTCGTCTGCCACTAGCAATTCGGGATCAGTCACAATCGCACGGGCAATAGCGACGCGCTGCTCCTGCCCGCCAGAGAGTTCACTTGGTCGGTGATTTAAGCGATCAGATAAGCCGACAAGATCCAGTGCGGAGTGAACCCGTGCCCGCCGCTCATCACGGCTGAGCGCAGGGTTGAGTAGTAGGGGTAGTTCCACATTTTCGAAAGCTGTTAAAATAGGAACTAGATGATAGAGCTGAAAGATATAGCCACAATTTCGTGCTCGCCAGCTGGTGAGCGCGCCTCGCGATAAAGTGGCGAGATTACGCTCGCCTATCCAGAGTTCACCAGAGGTGGGGTGATCGATCCCTGCAATGAGATTAAGAAGGGTGGTTTTGCCAGAACCCGAGGGACCCATTAGCGCTAGGAATTCGCCGCGCGCGACATCTAGGTCAAGCGCTTCGAGTGGTGTGACTGTGGTAGTGCCCTTGCGATAGGTCTTAGAGAGCCCGCGGCAACGGATCAGATTATGAGATGGAAGTGTGTTCATTTTTTAAATTTTTTGGCAGATTCGTTTTGCCTTCGTATACGCTCGCCGTGCTGCAAGTCTGCGGGTGGGTTAACTACCACGTGTGCGCCAGGTTGAAGTCCTTCCAGCACTTGCAGGTAACCCTCGCGACCTTCGGGAGCTAGGTGTACTGGTTGTAAGCTCACTCGTTTACCAGTTCTATCCAGCGTCCAGACCGCGGTGTTGTTGTCTCGATTAATAATAGCGTTGGCGGGTATATAGATACTGATTCGATCATTGTTAGGTGTGGTTCGCTTACCTGTTCGCGGTGCTAGAAATTCTGCGCGGCAGAGCATCTCGGGGCGAAGGCCAGCATCTGGGTTCAGTAGTTCCACTTTAACTTGCAACGTGTTGCGTTGCAGGTCTGCTTGCCCCTCAATTCTACTGACTTGACCTTTCAGGATTTTGTCTCGGAGAAATACGCTGCGTAGGCGCACTGCTTGACCGATGTGTAGTTGTGCCGCTTCGTCGAGTGGTACATCGATACGGGCTTGCAGAGCACTGGGTTTGAATAGAGTAGCGATCGTAGCGGACTCGGGATCGTCCATCATTGCGAAGCGTTTCATGCCCGGGCTGACAAACAATTTCTGAATGATCCCGTCTATCGAGCTGCGAATTTTCATGCGGTCAAGCGCGAGTTGTTTTCGAGCTAGGTCTGTTGCTGCAGCTTGCAGTTTATATCGGCTGCTTAAAACGGCTGCAGTACGTGCTTCGAGAGTAGCGTTCAATTCACCGCCCTTTGCCTCCAGCGCTTTTATCATGGCAAGCTGGGTTAAGACCCGCAGGCGCGACTGCGTGATTGCTTGTTCAGGAACACTGTTACCTCCAGCAGAGCTGAGTCGAGTTTGATCGTCACGCAATTCCTCCAGGCGGGCATGTTCGATCTCGACTTCCTCGCTCAAGCGTTGAAGCTCCGCTTGGGTGGCTTTAATCATGGCTTGCTTTTCAGATAAAGCTGCGGCCTGCTGGGCGTGTGCGGCTTCGGCGGAATCGAGGTCTAACTGTGCGTCGGCGCTGACTAATTCTACTAGCAACTGTCCTTTGATGACCGTCTCGCCTTCTAATACGTGGACTGTATCTACAAAGCCGTCATTGAGCGCTACGGCTCGAACTAGTTGTGGCGCCGACTCGATCCAGCCCGAGGCCTGAAATACAGGGTCACCATCGAAAGTCAGAGTCGCTTGGTTTTGCGCCGTTGGAGAGGGCTGACTCGTAGCTCGGGAACGTTGGGTGACGACCGACTCAAGTTGTACTAGGCGGGCGGGGATTAGTCGCTCACCAAATAGCAGTGCCAACAATAGGAGAAACGCGACCAGCAGTGCGATTGGCAAGTATTTAGCTAGTCGCTGCAGCGAGTATTGGCGATGACTCTGGGGAGATGAATTGCCCGGTTTAGGTGTATAAAGATCAGATACTTGGACCATATTTTGTGATTCATTTGTAGTGCTGCCGACTCAAGGATCGACACGTTACGACCACACGACACGTCTACGACGGCCGTACGGTATAGGATGAATCACAAAATCAGATTAGCCAGGACTGGACGTGGCAGCGATACTGTTGAGAGCGCAGCGGAGGCGGGTGACTGCCTGTATGAGTGCTGACAGTCTGCGGTAGTTGACTTGCTGATTTTTTAGACAGTATTCGTGTAGTTGACCGTGCTATATAAATCGAATCGACTTGGGGAATTATGCTCAAAAATGGCTGACTGGGCACACTTTGGCTGCTGTGTTTGAGACAGCATTCCGAGGATAATTCCTGACAGCATGGAACAGCCTCAATGCTCGCGTTCGTATCGCCTGCATGTGAACACAAGCAATCTTGTGCGTTCAGGGATAAACCCATGAACGTCACGATCATCAAAAAACTGCAAATAAACCAACGCATTGTATAGAATATCGTACCCCAAATCAGTAGGGATGACAAACTCTTCGCATTAATAAGAACGACCTGTGGGTCATTTATTCCAGTAAAAAGTTTAAAAGAGGTTAAAATATATTGAGCGCAGTCGATTCTTACAGGGTTGGAAGTCATCCTATGTATTATTGCTAAAACATGGTAGCTGCATGATTCAGTAATAGTCTGTACGCGATAATTTCTATAGACTTGATGTTTACTGGAAAGTCCTGCCAACTTGAGGGTTTAATGACGAATTCCATTCAATCTATTAATTGGCCTGACGCGGCTTACGCTTTGTCGGCGCATATGGATGAGCAGCTGTTGCAAGATGCAGTGTGTGAATTGTTCGGTGGTGATTCGTGCGAGCGGGTATTGGTGGCATGCTCGGGTGGGGCGGATTCAGTTTTTTTGCTTTGTCTGCTATGGACGCAGGCTCCGCAGCTAGGCATTGAGTTAGTCGTTGGCCATTACAATCATCGCTGGCGCGGTGCCGATTCAGAGTTGGACGCGCAATTTGTTGAGGTGCTGGCGCAGCAGTTGGGCTGTCAGTATGTCTCTGCCGCTAGGCCCGAGCATGAGGCGGCTTTTACCGAAACAACGGCGCGTGCGCTGCGGCTGGATTTTTTGCGCGCCGCAGCACAGGCGCACCATTGTCAGGCTATTGCATTTGGGCATCAGCTTGATGATATTTTAGAGACTCAGCTGCAACGACTGGTTCGTGGTAGTGGCGCAGATGGACTGGCAGCGCCGCGTCCGATTCATTTTTTTGAGCATTACCCGACCCATGTGCGGCCAGTGTTGTACATGAGGGCTGGGGCGATTCGCATGGCGTTGAATGCGTGCGAAATTCCTTGGCGCGAGGATATTTCTAATGAGGATGTTAGGATCGCTCGTAATGCGTTGCGGCATACTGTAATCCCAGAACTAGGCGCTGCTTTGGGGCGTGATGTAGCAGAAGGTTCAGCGCGATCTCGGAGATTATTGGAAGAAGATGCCAATGCGTTGGATGCGTTGGCACGGGTGCTGATTCCAGATGCGTTTACTGGGGGCAGTTCCTTGCAGCGTGGAGCGCTGCGTTTGGCACCGCGAGCTTTGACGCGACGCGCTCTATCAGCGTGGTTGGGTGATCATGATTTGATTCAGTCCGTCAGTGCGCCGGCTATGGATCTATTGCTGAATGCGGTTTATGCCAAAAAGGCAGTGAATCGTTTGAGTGCGGGCGCATTTTACATCGTGCTCGACGAGGTGCAGGTGCAGCTAGAATTGGCGCAAGTGGATGACGCCTCACTAGATACATGTTTGGTTGAGATTGGGGAGTCGGTCATTCTCTCTAGCGGTGCTTCATTTAGCATCGAAGCGGTCGAGCTGAATGATGATTTACGTCGACGCATTATGACTGGCGCTGTGGATGAGTGCTGCGAAGCTTACATCGTGAACGAGTCTGGTCAGGGCCTTCATGTGCGCGGCTGGCAGCCGGGGGATCGCTTCCGGCCGATTGGTGCGCCAGGCATGAAGAAGCTTAAAGACTGGTTCATTGACCGAAAAATAGCAGTAAAGGAACGAAAACTCCTGCCGCTGGTCTTATCTAATTCTGCAGAAATTATCTGGGTGCCCGGTTTTCCACCCGCTAATACTTTGAAAATAAGTGCCTCAACGAAGGAGGCTCTTAGGTTGACTTACGAACAGAGAGAACCAACTTGATCCGCATAAATGTCACAGCAAAACACGCCACAAAACAAAGAATCCGGAAATAACGGTCAACCAGAGCGCTTTAATCCTAAAGTATTGCTCATTTTTTTGGTCATTATTACGGCGATTATCGCGCTCTGGTTCGCACAACCTGGCGCAGGCGCCAATCATGAGCGCTTAACGATTAGTCAGTTGGTGAAAGCCGTGAAAGACGGTCAGATTCAGCAAGGCGACGGCGTAATGAAGCCAGATCCATCGCTCGGGGAAGCAGGCTATATCATTTCAGGTAAGATGCAGAATCCGAAGTATGATGAGACCCTGTCTGCTGAGACAGTGCCTCAAAAAGTGCCTTTTTCTGCCGAGGGCCGCTTGCTGGAAAAAGATTTCGACCTAGTGCGCACGGTGTTGAAAGAGAGCCGCCGCAGTACGGCACTCCAGGATATTTTGATCAGCTTTTTGCCATTTTTGTTAATCATTGGGCTGCTCTATTTCTTATTCGTACGTCAACTGAAGAGTGCGGGCAAGGGCGCGATGAGTTTCGGTAAAAGCAAAGCGAAAATGCTTACGCGCGATAAAGACTCGTTGACGTTTAAAGATGTCGCTGGTTGCGACGAGGCGAAGGAAGAGGTTAGCGAAGTCGTTGATTTCCTCAAAGATCCTAAGAAATTTCAACGTATCGGTGGCCGCATACCAAAGGGTGTGTTGATGGTTGGCCCTCCGGGTACAGGTAAGACCTTGTTGGCCAAGGCAGTCGCGGGTGAGGCGGAGGTGCCGTTTTTCTCGATCAGTGGTTCGGATTTTGTCGAGATGTTTGTCGGTGTCGGCGCGGCGCGTGTGCGCGATATGTTTGAGCAAGGCCGAAAGAATGCACCCTGTATTGTATTTATTGACGAGATCGACGCAGTCGGCCGTCAACGTGGAGCGGGTGTCGGCGGTGGTAATGACGAGCGCGAGCAGACTTTGAATTCTCTCTTGGTAGAGATGGACGGATTTGATGGTCACGAAGGGGTAATTATCATTGCAGCAACGAATCGTCCGGATGTGCTCGATTCTGCGTTGCTTCGTCCGGGGCGCTTTGACCGTCAAGTGACAATTGATCTGCCTGACCTTAATGGTCGTCATGAGATCTTGCTGGTGCATGCCAAGAAGATCGCCCTTTCTGAGGAGGTGAATCTCGAGCATGTCGCACGCAATACACCAGGTTTCTCAGGTGCGGACTTGGCGAATCTTTTGAATGAGGGGGCACTGATCGCGGCGCGCTATAATAAGCATGTGGTTGAAATGAACGACCTTGATGAAGCGCGCGACAAGATCTCATTTGGTCGCGAGCGGCGTAAACTGATGGATGACGAAGACCGCAAGATTACTGCGTATCACGAGGCAGGTCATGCCTTGGTACAGGCTGTCGTCGACGATGGCCACATGCCGGTGCACAAAGTGACGATTATTCCACGAGGGCAGAGTTTGGGTTCAACCATGTTTATGCCGAAGAAGGATTTATTAAATCACTCAAAGCGCCGCCTACTGAATCAAATCTGTTGCGGCATGGGAGGGCGTTCGGCTGAAGAAATCGTGATGGGTGACATTACCAGTGGCGCTTCCGGAGACATTCGTATGGTCACTTCAACTGCGCGGCACATGGTGTGTGATTGGGGTATGACTGATCTCGGCCCGATTGCTTTTGGTGAGAGCCAGAGTCATGCATACATGGGCACTCAGAGTGACGGCTCAAAAAATTACAGCGAGCAGACTGCACAACGTATTGATAAAAAAATTCATGAGATCGTGCAGGCGCAATATGAGCGTTCGCTGGAAATTTTAAATGAGCACCGAGCGGCTTTGGATACCATGGCAGATGCCTTGCTTGAGCACGAAACGATCGATGGGGTTCATGTGAAAGAGATACTCGATCATGGTGAAATGCTCTCGCCAGTGATTAAGCGTGAAATTGAGCCCGTTGAGCCTGAGCCTGAAGAGGCTGATGCCGGAGCTATTCTAGCGAAGACAGGTGAAGACGACGATAAGGATGGTCTCGCCGCGGATGAAGCGCCTGCTCCATCTCCGGCTTAATTGATCTGTTTGAAGGTGAAATCTTTACACGCTGCTTTTCTAGGAAAGCAGCTTGTATTGTGAGCGCTCTGCAGTGCGCACCTGCTTGTCAATGATTATTATAAAAACTCACGAGTGTCCAGTTAAGGACAGGTTGAGGTTTTGTAGGTGGTTCATTTTAAGCAGCTAATAAAGAAAAAGGCGTGTCACGCATTTGAGCGAGCTGGCA
>JAFMDL010000091.1 GCA_017857255.1 Puniceicoccaceae bacterium
GAACTCGTGGCTGCAGATGCAGTTGAGTGGGTGCGTGAGGAGGGCGCTGAATCGGATCCGGTGACCTTTGATATGATCATTGATGATCTGTATGCCGAAGAAGCGGAGATGGCGGTGCGCTGTGCTCCGCTTGATTTGGAGTGGTGCCGAAATCTCGCGAAATTAGTCAACCCTGGTGGGCTACTGGTATTCAATTTAATCGAGCCGCGTAAAGTACCACACCTGCCGCTATTGACGGATGCAACGTTGCGTGCGCAATTCCCCTATGCAAAGCTGTTTCGCATGGACGGTTATGAAAACCGTATTGTCGCTTTCAGTGGTAAGCCTCTAGACCGGCAAGTTTATCAGGATCAGTTGCGCGAAGCGTATCGACGTTTTCCGCGATGTCGCGGATCTGCCAAGCGTTACATCGCATCGACGCCACGCGCAGCTAGGTAGTTTGGGTGGGCTGAGTGAAGTAAAAATTGATCGATGGTACGTTAGCGATGCGGATCAATTGAATTGTTTGATGCTTTGAGCAATTTCATTCCGAGTCAGCGGAACTGTTGTTGTTCAGGCATGTAGTCGTAACCGGCTGCTTGCAGACGTTCGGTCAGAATCCTTGGATCGATGTCGTAGGTCTTGCAGAGGTCATGCAGTGATTCGCAATGGTTACGCAGTGCGGTGTTGACGACGCCGACTAATAAGTGCGGGTCCATTGTCTGGTAGGTGCTTAAATCCATCGGGTCAGTTTGTATAAAGGATCGAATTTTAGCATGGCTCCGTTCTTGCGCAAATTTAAATAGGGTTCATGGTTTCGATCATAAAATTATGACCGACACCCGTGCAGACTCAACATCTCTTCTATCCGTTTGTGATCTCAAGGTACATTTCCCAATTAAGGGTGGTGTGCTGCAGCGCACAGTCGATCACGTGAAAGCGGTCGATGGGGTATCGTTTGAGGTGCCGCGTGGCAAGACGGTGGGGCTCGTGGGTGAGAGCGGCAGCGGTAAGACAACTACGGGGCGGGCGATCGCGCGCTTAGTGTCCATCACTGCCGGTAGCATTTATTACCAAGGGCAGGATCTGGCGCATTTGTCGCGTCGGGATTTTTTTGCATATCGCAAGAAGATCCAGGTGATTTTTCAGGATCCATTTGGATCGCTGAATCCGAGAATGACCATTTATAGTATCATTGCCGAGCCGCTGGACATCCATTTCAAAGAATGGTCGAAGGCGCAAAAAATAGCGCGGGTAGCGGATCTGTTGGAAAAAGTCGGTCTGAGCGCCGATTGTATGCAACGCTATCCACACCAATTCAGCGGTGGACAACGTCAGCGCATCGGCATTGCGCGTGCGCTTGCGGTGGAGCCCGAGTTTATTATCTGTGACGAGCCGGTCAGTGCCTTGGATGTCTCGGTGCAGGCGCAGATCGTCAATCTTTTACAAGACCTGCAGGAGGAGTTGGGGCTAACCTATTTGTTCATCGCGCATGACTTAGCAGTCGTGGAGCATATTAGCGATGAGGTGTTGGTGATGACTCAGGGGAAAATCGTCGAACAGGCGACTGCGGACGCCATCTATAACAACCCGCAGCATCCGTATACCAAGCGCTTGCTGGAGGCAGTTCCAAGTTTATAGGCTAGTTATTTACAGGAGGCCAAGACTTCGGCAAAGGCCACATCGGCACAGCGGCCGAAATGCGGGTTGTTGCGCAGGCCACGTGCCGCGGAGACAGCAGGTGAGTTGAGACCACAGAGGAAGCGGGCCTGCTGACGTGGGCGTGCCAGCGCCTGACGATGGTTTTCAACTAATGCGGGGAATTGGCTGAGGTCGTAGTTTTCGATTGAGGTCTGTTGGCGAGTCGGGAGTAGGGCTGGTGGATCACCGAGGCAGATTCCGCAATGTCCGCATGGTTGAATCGGTTCGCCAAAGTAGTCGAGTAGTTTCGTAGTCAGGCAGCTTTCACTACGAGCGTAATTGAGCATGGACTCGATACGGCTGATCTCCATCGCTTCGTGCTGGCTAAAAGTGTCTTGTAGTTCACGACAAAGTACAGTCAGGTCGACTGTTTGCTGCAGGCGCCGGAAACGTTGTCGATAGCCGGCAAGTTGTAAGTCAATCAGGCCTTTGTCTTGTAAACTATCAAGGGCGCGGAGAATTACACTGCGCACTTGTCCCGTGTGCGAGATCGCTTGGTCGATGTCGAGGCTGATCCATTTACGTGCCTTGCTACAACAGGTAAAGATTTCACGGATAAACGTGGCTTGCTTTTGTGGATATTGGGCGAGGATCGCGTCGCTGCTTTGCCTTTGGGCGAAGCGAATACTGCCATAGTAATGCCCCTCCGAGCGGATGATGCCTTTGAGCTCTAGACGTGTCAGCAGGGTATTGACTACTAGTTGGCGGATATCGTGCCGCCGTGAAAGGTCAGTGATGGCGATGTCGATTTCCTCATCAGCGCCGAGCAGTTCAGTCACCAGCGAGGAAATACTTTCGGGGTCGGGCGTGTCGCCATACACAAAATTTTCCAGCGTCGTGGAGTCATCGCTGCAGGCTAACAGCTCGCAGATCGAGGGCTGCCCATCGCGGCCAGCGCGGCCGATTTCCTGCATATAGCTCTCGTAGCCTTTTGCCATGTGGAAATGATAGACGTAGCGGATGTTCGACTTGTCGACGCCCATACCAAAAGCAATGGTCGCGCAAATGATTGGCACAGTGCCCTTCATAAAGGCTTCTTGAGTTGCGACCCGTTGCTCAGATCGCATTCCGGCATGATAGGCTTGCGCATCGAAGCCTGCTTTAACCAGACGTTCAGCGACTGCTTCCGCATCACGCTGTAAGCTCACATAGATGATGGTCGCTCCAGGGGGTCGCTCATGCAGACGTTGCTCCAGTAGAGCAGGCCGCTCGACAGCGCTGCACGCGCTGACACGTAGTTCCAGATTCGGCCGATGGAAGCCAGTGTTGACCACGTCGCCATCGGCTATGTCAAAGGCCTGTGCCATGTCGTCGGACACCTGTGGGGTAGCTGTGGCAGTGAGCGCTAACACGCGTTCGACCTGTAGCGCTTTCGCGGAGTCGGCGAGTTTTAGGTAGTCGGGCCGAAAGTTGTGGCCCCATGAGGAGATACAGTGTGCCTCGTCCACTGCCAGCAGGCTGATGCGCTGGCCGTGAATTAGATTGAGGAAGCGTTCATTTCCAAGTCGCTCTGGTGCGACGAAGAGCAACTTTAACTGTCCACCGCGAATGTCTTGAGTGACGCGGCGGTAGCTGGCCTCGTCGAGGCTGGAGTCGAGTCGCTCGGCGGCAATACCAAGTGCCTGCAGACTGTCGATCTGATCTTTCATCAATGCTAAGAGCGGAGAGACCACTAATGTTAAGCCAGGTAGTAATAATGCCGGCAATTGATAGCACAGACTTTTGCCCGAGCCAGTCGGAAAGATTGCGCTGGCACTACGCCCTTCGAGTAGCGTCTGAATCACCTGCTCTTGACCCGGACGAAAAGTATCAAACCCGAAATGAGATTTAAGCAGAGCAAGTGGGGCGATGGTGGTGGTCATGGATCGAGAAGAGCCGATATCCATTCTGATGTCATGTCTAAATAGTGGTAGATCTCGAGTTGTCACGCATGGCATACTTACACCCGATTGATAAACCGAATGAAGTAATTTGTTGGATAGATTAAAAAAACATATCAATTTATCCTGATATGTTGATATATATCTTGATTAATTAGCAGACATGAGAATACTGCGCGTCTTATGAGCAAAAATTTCATCTTTTCTTCCGAATCCGTCGGCGAAGGGCATCCAGACAAAGTCGCCGATTACATTTCTGACAGCGTGCTAGACGCATGCCTAGAGCAGGACCCGAAGAGTCGCGTTGCCTGTGAAACTTTAGTGAAGAGCAACTGCGTATTTCTTGCAGGAGAGATTACCACGAATGCGAAGCTTAATTACGAGGAAATCGTACGCCAAGCGATACGTGAAATCGGCTACATTAACGACGACGATATATTCCACGCGGATAAAGTCTTTGTCTCAAACATTTTAACCGCCCAATCCTCTGACATCGCGCAAGGCGTAGATGCTGAAAAAGCAGCTGGCAAAGACACTGCCGAACAGGGAGCAGGGGACCAAGGCATCATGTTTGGTTATGCCTGCAATCAAACTGAAGAGCTCATGCCAGCACCCGTGATGTACGCGCACCGCCTACTTCGCGAGATGGCTCGTCAACGCAAGGAAGTAAAGATTCCTTGGTTACGACCCGATGTGAAGAGCCAAGTGGCACTACAATATGTCGATGGCAAGCCAGTTGGCATTAAGAATGTGGTGATTTCCACGCAGCATGCTGCGGATGTACAGCACGCTGACATTAAAGAATTTTGTATCGAAGAGGTGATTCGCAAAGTGCTACCAGCTGAGTTGTTGACGGATCAAACCGAGTATTTGATCAATCCAACTGGCAACTTTGTGATTGGTGGTCCGCAAGGCGATGCAGGTCTTACCGGTCGTAAGATTATTGTGGATACATATGGTGGATGGGCGCGTCACGGTGGTGGTGCTTTTTCCGGAAAAGATCCATCAAAAGTCGATCGTTCCGCGGCATATTTCACTCGGTGGGTGGCTAAGAATATTGTGGCAGCTGGCCTTGCGGATGCGTGTGAACTTGAAGTTGCCTACGCGATCGGCCATCCATATCCGACTAGTATTCACGTCGATACGTTTGGCACTGGCTTAGTGAGTGACGAGCAGATTGCCGCGGCAGCACAGCAGGTATTTAGCTTCAAGCCTGCCGACATCGTCAGTCAACTGGATTTGCTACGTCCGATCTACCGTGAATCGACACACTACGGACACTTTGCAAAGAACCACTTGCCATGGGAATCCACCACCAAAGCTGCCGAATTAAAAGCCGCATTATAAAATGATAATTTGCCGGTTGAGTTACGCGAGTAATTTGAGCTAGCGAACAATT
>JAFMDL010000032.1 GCA_017857255.1 Puniceicoccaceae bacterium
AATGTTGAAAACGATGATACAATCAGCCTCATTCTTGAACCACGTGTGACTGAGTTTGAAGGCTTTGTTGAATATGGTGGTCCGAGTGTTGCACTGGATGGTAATGGTACTACAGTTACCGTTCCAGCTGGTTTCTATCAGCCGATCTTCTCTACACGTGAGATCACGACCGAAGTAACTGTGTTTGATGGAGCGACTGTCGTGATGGGTGGTTTGACTCGGGATGAAGTGAAGACTGTAAACGACAAGGTACCGGTGCTGGGTGACATTCCTGGTCTTGGCCGCCTGTTCCGATCGGAGGGTGAGTCTCGTCAGAAGCGTAATTTGCTAATCTTTGTGACTGCGAATCTGGTCAGCCCAGGTGGTTCTCCGTCACGCCAGAATTATCGCAACGTGAATGCCAACTCACTGTTCCAGAATCCGACGATCATGACGCCTAGTGGTGCGGTGAATCGTTCGATTGAGGCGCCTGGTGCTGAGTAGAGTTCTCTGTTCATTTCGAATTTCACAAGGGAAGCCTGCCAGCGGCTGGCTTCCCTTTAATTTTTTCAATAAGACTAAAGTCGCTACACGCAAGGGCTGCCTTTGTTGTCTATTTAATTTCATTAGTCGTTTGTAGGGGTACCGTCGTTCAACATGTTTACTCAAAATTCACATAAACAATTCCTACCATTTCTGCTTATTTTTGCGCTTCTCTATGTCGCGTTTACTTTATTAAGGCCTTCAACCGATGAGCCTGCTGCGGACTCGCCACAAGTGGCAGCGCCAGCCCAGGAGGAAGTCCCAGTAGTCGCGCCACAGGTCACAATGAGCGAGGCTGTAGTTGATGCACATCCAGCAGACTGTGCACATTGCAGTCCTGTGACCGTCGAGGCACTGTCCGCATTCGCGCCAACGCTTGCGACACAGCCGGCTCTAGATTATATCTTTAAGGGTATCGCCGCGAAGGGTGATGTAGTCATTCCGCGCGAAACGTTTGATATTTTGAAAGGCAGCCGCAAGGGGCAACACATCATACTAAATATTGGAGATTTGAAGCTATCGGGGTCGGTCACTGCTTTGCTGGAGGATACGAAAGCCAGTTCGTATGCAATTAAGTTAGATAATAGCCTAGGGCGGCTATTGGTGGATGTGAATGGTCATGGAGACTTGTCGGGGCAGGTGTTGTTTTTTGACGATTCGCGTGCTTTAACCTTAAAAGAACATGATTATTTGAATGATACTAAGGTCTTACTCGTTGAGGAAGCGATGATTAGTGATTTATACTGTGCGGAGAAAGATGCGATTTATACGGAGACTGGAATTAAGCATCCGCATATAGCCGGCAATGTAGATCTGGGCGCGAAAGCTTATGCGCCACTGACAGGAATTGCCGAAGCGATTGCACTCGATAGTCTTCCCGGTGCCGAGTTTGTAATTTATTGCGATTTCGACGGTGAAGAGGTTACCCACCCACGCTGGAATGGTGGTGATTTGATCGATGCATTACCGCACCCCAGAGCGAACGATGATTCGTTTGTTACATCGGTATGGCGGCGCGTTGCAGAGGATTTTGCTCCATTCGATATTACGGTGACGACAGATGTCTCGGTGTATAATTCAGCTGATGTTGATAAACGCTTACATGTGGTGATTACGCCGACAGATGACGCAGCTCCAGGCTCCGGTGGTGTCGCATATTCATTCTCTTTTCGTGATAACTCTCCCGTCGTTTGGGTCTTTAATCTTTCCGAGTATACGTGTGCTACTACTATATCACACGAAGCGGGGCATGCTTTCGGTCTGTTTCATGACGGGCAGCCGACCGTGGAATACTATCCTGGGCATGATGCTGGATACGCACCTGGTTGGGCACCGATTATGGGGGCGGCTTTTTCAGGTGGCCTCTATGATGAAGTCGATCAATGGAGCAAAGGTGAGTATGACTTAGCCAATAATCAAGAGGATGACGTGTTGATAATCGGCGGAAGCCGTAACGGCTTTGGTTTCAAAGATGATGATTATGCTGATTCGATCAGTGGAACCGTAGGAGTTTTGGGCACCATCGGTGTTGATTTAATCGGGGGCACTGGACTGATTTCACGTTCGAATGATATTGATTTCTTCCGCTTCGCTAGCACGGATGGCGAGATATCACTGACAGTGTCACCATTGGATGTGGATTCATCAGACTCCCAGCCAGGCTCGAGCACACAAGGCGCGAATTTGGCTGTTCAAGCAAATTTATTAGATTCAACTGGCCTATTGATTGCCGCCGGCACCGCGGATGGCCCTGTTTTGTTAGAATCGACTGTCACCGCGACCGTTTCTGCGGGTATCTACTATATCACCGTCGAAGGCGCTGGGCGGGGTGCAGACCCCGCCGTTGGTTTTTCTGATTATGCGAGCCTCGGTGAATACTCGATCGTCGGGGCGTTACCCGTTCCACCTCTTAATGTAACTGGGGGTGAGGGGGATTATAAGCATGAGAATCCAATCGCTCTCGGGGATGTGGATACTCAAGCGAGTAATGGCACTGACTTTGGTTTTTCTTATGTGGCAAATGGGCCAGTAGAACATGCCTTCTATCTCGCTAATACGGAGGCCTCTCCGATTACGAATGTGTCAGTGAGATTGGCATCAGGAGCTCATTTTAGTATCACGAATCAGCCGATGGGATCCATTTATGGTAATTCGACTGACTATACTTTGAGGATCGCTTATGATCCGAACAACCGGGGGCTACATACGGACACGGTTATTGTAAGCTATGAAGCTGGAGAGGTAGAAGAGTTTAGATTTGCGATTAGCGGCACCTCTACGATTTCGGCGACACAAGATAATTATTGGCCCAACTATCTAGCATCGCAGACGGATGGTGGTAGCGCCCCCGCGAATTTAAAACAGGTCGAGAATACGTGGCTTTCCGATTACATGGGCTTGGCTTTCTTTAAGTCTTCGGACAGGGATTATTTTTCCATTGATGCGCATTCTGATGGGCTCACCACTATTGATAAGCTTGTTACTGTTGAGGTCGCATATGATGCGAGTGAAGGGCCGATTCTGTTTGAGTTGCTCAATTATTACAACACCGTTTTAGGATCAACGACTGCCGAAGATGGCATCATACAGTTCCGTTTGCCCGGTAATTATACTACCAGACAAAGTCAGATGTATATCAGAGCATCGGTTTCGGATGGCACGGTGGATACGACCTATGATTTGCGCTGGTCTTCGATTGCTTTAACCGGGGGGGATGATGATCTATATGAGGAGAATGATACCTTGGAAACTGCGTTCGATTTGACTGGTGCCTTCAGCTCTCGATTGTCTGAGTATTTGGGGGCAGGCATTTCCAGTGATGAAGATTGGTATAAGATTGAAATTCCGCGAGACCCCTTCACGCGGATGCTCTACCTGCGCGCTGATTTTGTCCATACTGAGGGTAATATCGATATCGAGGTGGTCGATGAGAATGGCTCTATCGTTTCTGAGACCGACAATGATTACGAAGTGATCACAGTGCATGAAGGTATCTCGACTGCTGATTTTGCAGAGAATTTCAGCCCGGAGGGTAATGTTGCCATTATGGGAGTTGAGCCAGGCACGTATTACGTCCGTGTCTATGGCGACTTTGCTGGTAATAGCTATGATCTGATTATCGAGCCTAGAAGTGACGATAGTTACGAGGTCGTTGGTCAAGATGCTCAGGAAAATGATATCGAAAATGACACTCGGGAAAATGCCTTTGACCTCGGTGGCACAATTATCGACAACTGGCTGTCTGAAGTGGACGGGATCGGCACGTGCGCGGCCTATGGCGAGAATGCGACGCAGGAGAATTTCACCATTGGTTCGGATACGGATTGGTTTGAATTCTCGGCGAATTCGGATACGGCTGTCGAGCAGATCACTATTGAGTATATGAGTTTTGATGGCGGCACTATGGTCTTTGAAATCTTTGACTCTGAGGGGGATGCGGTAGCGATAAATACCGAGGTGGATGGTAACGTGACCACTATTTTTGACGAAGGTGTGCTGTCCATTCAACAGCCCAGCGATTCTACTTACTTAATCAGGGTCGCTCCACTTGCAGATATCGATGCGTTGAGTGGCTATGACTTCCGAGTCACACTTTCAACCGTGCCGCCAATCATCGATGGCGTGGTGGAAGATAATTATGAGGAGAATGATAACTTCCAGGAATTGTTTGACCTGCGTGATTACGCTGGCTTCTGGCTGGCATCTGTTGATGGCCTAGGCACACAGTTGGATCCGGACTGGTATGAGATCTCAGTTCCTGAAGGTGCTGGGCAATTGTTACTGTCTCTCACTTCGGATAGTTCGGCTGGTAATGTTGACCTGACTTTGAGTAAGAAGGATGGAAATAAAATCTTTGTTTCCGCCGATGGGGGCGATACTGAATCAATTCTTTGGGATGACCCCGTCCCTGGCACGTATGCGGTCACAGTCACAGGTGATCGTGTTGGCAATCAATATAATTTGTTCTGGGAGGTCGTGCTTGAAGATGACGCTTATGAAGAAAATGATGAGCTTGTAGAGGCCTATGATCTGAGTGCTTGGGAGCGTAGTTGGCTACGTAAGCTCGATGGCCCCGGAGTTCAGCGGGATGAAGACTGGTATAAGATTACCGTTCCGGCGAACGTCGCGGAGTT
Organism: Puniceicoccaceae bacterium; assembly: GCA_017857255.1. Lineage (GTDB taxonomy): Bacteria > Verrucomicrobiota > Verrucomicrobiia > Opitutales > Coraliomargaritaceae > Lentimonas. The sequence goes on from JAFMDL010000032.1 coordinate 4,656, forward strand.
GGATATTCGCACCAATTTCAATCCACTTGCGGGGGATATTGACCTAGAGCTGTATAATGCAAACGGCTATCTGATCGATCGATCGATCTCACAGACTGATATCGAAAGTTTGACTTACTCCTCGCCTGTGAGTGGTGACTATTATATCCAAATCCACTATGAGAATGCGGGTAATGAATACGACCTATGGTGGGCGGCGTTCACACAGGAGGAACTCGATTCGTTCGTAGAGGATGCGTACGAGCTGAACAACTCTTTGGGGGGAGGCTACGTTCTGACGGATGATCAAGTGTGGTTCACTGATTTGTTGGGGCTCGCGACGCAGACCGATGATGATTGGTTTGAGATAACCATCGAAGACGATAATGCAGGTTTAGATGTGGATGTGACTTTCGCGCATGCGGATGGCGATATCGATGTGGAAGTGTATGATCGCTTTGGCTCGATCATTGTACGCTCTGAAAGCCAGACCGATAATGAGTTGATCAACTATAACGCACCTCTTCCTGCTGGGACGTACCAAATCCGTGTTTACGGAGCGAACCTAGGGAATGAGTATGACTTGTATTGGCTTGATCGCCATGAAGACGTCTTCGAGCCGAATGATATTCGGGATGCTGCATATGATTTGAGTAACAATAGTCAGTTATATATTTCAGCTATTGGCGTGCCGACTCAAGGCGACGACGACTGGTACCAAATTACTGCGGATGCCGCATCGACATTTATCGCGGTTCAGATCGATTTCGTAAATGCCAATGGCAACATTGATTTAGAGCTGTATAATGGTTCTGGAGGCTTGCTCGCCGATTCGGTTTCATCGTTAGACAGTGAGTATGTTCAGGCTACAGTGGGAGTCGGCACTTACTACATTCGTGTCTTTGGCGACGATCTGTATAATGACTACGATCTGATTTTGAATGCCGCAGAAGATGATGCGTTTGAAAACAATGATGTGTTCGGGAATGCGTGGGACTTGACCTCGGATGTAGGCATTGAGCAAGCGGGCATTCAATTCGACGACGATTGGTATATCGTAGAGACTCAGCCGGGCGAAGTTCGCTTGGAGCTTGATCTCACGTTTACGGACAGTGAGGGCAATATCGACTTCGAGATTTATGATGCTTCCAATGGATTGTTGGTCACTGTCGATAGCGATGATGATAATGAATCCATCACTTACGGATCAGATCCACTCGGTGCCACTTACTACATCCGAGTCTATGGTGATAATTTTGGTAATGCATATGGGTTGACTTGGGAAAGTCTGGTTCAGGATGCATACGAGGAGAATGATAATTCGGATGAGGCTTACGATCTTCGGGCACTGGAATCGACCTTCCTGTCTGACTTTGAAGGTCACTGTTCCTTGTTGGATGAAGATTGGTATATTCTCGAGCACGTGGATACTGAGCTGTTCGTTGAAGCGATCTTTACGCATGCGGATGGCAATATCGATCTAGAGTTGTTCACGGATATAAATGGGCAACTGGTTCGGGTCGTTGGTGCGACCTCAGAGACTGATGACGAGACTATTATCTACAATGGCCCAGCTGCCAGCTACTATCTGAAAGTCTTTGGTGATTTAGATGGTAATACTTACGATCTTATTTGGAATAGCCTGACCGATGATGGTTATGAAGATAATGATGACTCTGGTTCCGCTGCCTCTTTGGATACAGTCGAGCTGGAAGTCATTTCTGGCCTGGTTCAGCTGGATGAAGACTGGTATTCGCTGACGGTTGCGCCAGGTGATGATATTCTCAGGATTGAGTGCCTGTTCGCTCATTCCGAGGGTAATGTAGATCTAGAATTGTGGGACTCGACTGTGACGACGTCTATCGCTATCGCTGATTCCGACACAGACAATGAGGAGATCTCGGAGCTTGGTTTGGCTGATGGGCTCTACTACTTGCATGTGAGTGGCCGCAATGTTGGGACTAATTATACTCTGCGCTGGAATAGCACCGCTGAGGACGTGAATGAGCCTAATAATGATTCAGGCACTGCCGCTACGCTGATAGGCTCTGCAGGTGTTGCCGTTCCTGGAGTCGCCTTTGATGAGGATTGGTTTTTGGTGAGTCTCCCATCGGGTAGCAATTACCTGTTCGTGGATCTTACAAATGTAGTTGCTAAGGGAGACCTGAACTTGGCGGTGTATGACGCATCTATCAATTTATTGGAAGAAGCAGTGACTGAGGATGACGATGAGTCGATTGCTTTGAGTGGTCTGGCTGGAGGATTTTATTACATCCAAGTCAGTGGCGATGACTTTGGTAATGACTACTCACTCTTGTGGCGTGGCTTCCAAGATGATCCCTACGAGGTGAATAATGAAATCACAGACGCCTACGACTTCAGTGCAAGCCCTAATGAGTTCCTGAGTGTGGCTGGCGGGACTGTTGGCGTTGAATTGAACGACGATTATTATCGTGTAGTCACTCCAAAGGATCGCACGCACTTGACTGTGAATCTTACGTTCTTGCATGCAGATGGTGATCTTGAGTTGGAGATCTTAGATGGAACAGGCAGCAGCATTCAGACGGTGAATAGTGGTGATGATAATGAGACCCTGACAGTGTCGGTGGCTCCTCAGGTATTGGCATATTACATTAAAGTCTCGGGGCCGATCTCTGGGAATACCTATGATCTCATTTGGTCCACTGATAATGTTGATAATTATGAGGTGAACGACACGGGTGACTTAACTGCATTCGATATTTCTTCAATCAACGGCACTGGTGCGCTTTCGAGCTTGGATGCTGATAATAACGGGCATGGCACACAGGAAGGTGATGACTGGTATCAATTGACAGTTCCTGCCGGGCAAGTGCGTTTCGAGATGGAGCTCGATTTCATCCATGAAGATGGAAATATCGATGTGGAATTACTTGATAGTTCTCTGGCCTCTATCGCAACGGCTGCGACGACCGAAAATACTGAAGTCATTGATACTCCGATCGACCCAACTGAAACACAATTCTACATCCATATAACTGGAGACAATCTAAGTAATAGCTACGATTTTACTTATGAAACGACAGATGTGGATGCATATGAGATCAATAATTTCATTGAGCAGGCGTATGATCTGAGTGGTTCAGAAGGCATCTGGATCGAGAACGTCGATGGTTATGCGACTCAGTTTGATGATGATTGGTATCTAATCGTCGTTTCGGATACGAGCGTATTGCTGACTGTTGACTGTGAGTTTACTCATGCTGCTGGTGATATTGATATCGAATTGTATCAGTTAGTTCTGGCAGACCCATTGGAAGATGACGGTTCCGCTATCGAGAAACGTCGCCCTAAGTTAGTTGATCGTCTGCAAACGACGGATGATAATGAGCTCATGGTATACGATGTGACTGGCGCTGCAGGTCTCTACTATGTTCGAGCCTATCAGGATAATGCAGGCAATCCGTATCGCTTGCGTTGGGATGATGGTGTCGTCGATCTAGTCGGTGATCAGGTTTACCTAGACGAAGAATGGGAGTTCGGCTTCTTGGCTACGGCTGCATTGGGTTCGGCTCCAGCAGATCTCAATCAGAATGATGATGGAGACCGCTATCCAAATTGGGCTGAGTTTGCGCTCGGTCTTGATGAAGATTCGTATGATCAAGCCATTGTGACCCAATATACTGGAGTGGTTGAGGATGAGTCGTATTATTTCGTTGAATACGTTCGCACGAAAGAAGCAGCGATCCGTGGTTACCAGTTTATTGTAGAGGAGAGTTATAATCTATCGTTCGATGGTACTGCTGCGAAATATGTTGGCACGGTCGATATCTCTGCCGATGTGGAGAAGGTGGTCTATCGTTCTACTTTGCCGGTCGATGAGGCAAGTAGTTGCTTCTTCCGTCTAGAGGTCGAAGAGCCGGCGAAGGGGCACTAGTTCTACCCACTCCGTCCGATTGATTTTACAAGCCGGTGTGCCCTCAGGTGCTCCGGCTTTTTTGTGTCACACTTTGAGTGTGCTTACGCCCTTGTATTCCACTAACGAAAGAGTATCTTATCACTGTTATGATCGATCTCGTTAAAAAAACAATGTTGGCTGGCATAGGTCTGGCCGTCGTGACGAAAGACAAGGTGCTGGAGTCACTCGATGAATTGGTGGAGAAGGGCAAGCTGACTAAAGAGGAAGCTGCTGCTATGTCCGAAAAAATTGTGGAGGAGGGCAAGACTGAGACCGAGAAGGCGAAGGTTGAAGCGAGTAAACTATTCAACGATATGTTGCACCTTGCCAATGTCGTCACCAAGGATCAATACGATGCACTCGCCGCCCGTGTGACGGAGCTCGAAGGCAAGTTGCATAAGGAGTTTCCGAATAGTGACTAGTTGCTAGTTGCTAGTTGTTAGTTGTTCGTTGTTCGGGGAGTGTGAAGTTGCTGTAGACTATGGGGCGTATTGACCATTTTGAGGACTTGGATTGTTGGCAGGCTTGCCGCGAGTTACGTGTGTTCGTAACTTGTGAAATTGTGCCACAGCTACCTGCAGGGGAGCGCTATCGGCTAGCCGATCAGTTGATTCGTGCGGCACGCTCGACCACCGCGAATATCGCGGAGGGCTTTGGGCGGCGACACTACCTCGATAATGCGAAGTTCATTCGCAATAGTTTAGGCTCTCAGCATGAATGCCTCGATCATTTGATCACAGGCAACGATGAAGGCATGATATCAGCTGAGCAGTTAGCCGATTTTAGAGTGATTTTTGAAAAGTCATCGGCTCTTTCAAATGGCTATGCGAGCTATTTGGCTCGAACTGCAAAGAAGTAGTTTAAAGCAACCAGCAACCAGCAACTAACAACGTTCAACAAACAACTAACAACGTTCAACAAACAACCCCCTTGAAACCCTTTAACTATCTATCCAACGCTGTCCGTGCGCCTGAAATCGTCGCGATTTTGGTGCGCTGGGGATTTGAGGATTTATTGCTGCAACTGGACACGCCGCAATTTCTGCTGCGCAATTTAGTGCGCAAAAAAGTGGCGCACCTGTCGCCTTATGAGCGGGTGCGTAATGCGTGTGAGGAGTTGGGGCCGATCTTTGTGAAGTTCGGACAAATCCTGAGCACGCGCCCAGATCGGTTGCCGGAGCCGCTGGTCATGGAGCTGAAAAAGTTGCGGAGTCATGTCGAGCCGCAGGCATTTAAAAAGATCGAGCCGGTCTTGCTTAAAGATTTGGGGCGCCCGATTGATGAGGTATTTACAGAGTTTGAGCGCGTTCCAGTGGCGGCAGGTTCTCTGGGCCAAGTCTATAAGGCCAAGTTAATTGCAACGGATGAATGGGTCGCGGTGAAGGTGCAGCGGGCGGATATTCGTAAGACGATTTCATCTGACCTTGAAATCATTGGTTGGTTCGCCAAGCAGCTGCACGCGCGCGTGCCTGAGTTGCGGGCGTATCATTTACCAAACTTAGTGCACGAGGCTGAGGCGCGCCTCGACGAAGAGTTAAATTATACCAATGAAGCCGACAATGCAGAGATCTTTAGAGCGCTGAATACTGAGCAAACACAAGTCTTTGCACCCAAGGTTTATTCTACGTTTACCACGCGCCGCTTACTGGTGACCGAGTGGATCGATGGAGCGGCCCCGGGCGATGTGGAGCTGACAGTGGACGATGCGCGCGAACTCGCTAAGCAAGGCGGCGAGTCAGTGTTTCGGCAAATCGTAGTGACTGGCTTTTTTCACTCGGACCCCCATTCCGGAAATATGCTAGTGACACCGGATCGGCGTATTTGCTGGTTGGATTGGGGACAAGCGGGGCAGATTACACTAGAGATGCGCTATTTATTGGTGGATCTGTTTGCTGCAATTACAGAGCGCAATGCAGCGAAGGTGATTCGTGTGGCAGAGCGTATGTCGGTGAATAATCACCGGATTGATCGTCGGCAGATGGATAAGGAAGTGACGTTTCTGTTGAATAAATACCGGGACTTTGGGCCGTCTGGCACCAAAATCGGTACGGTCGGCCTAGAGATGCTGTATATTTTTGGTCGCAACGGAATCGAAGTCTCGGCTGATTATGCGCTGCTCTCGAAGGCGATTGTTTGCGTGGAGGAAACCGCGCGGATGTTGGATCCGGAGTTTGATATTCTGAGCGTGGCAAAGCCGTTTTTGGCGCAGTTGAACCAAGAGCGCTGGAGTGCGTCTAGCCTGACGAGTCAGGCGCTCTATCCGATGTTGGAGATGCTGCGGCGCCTGCAGCAGATACCAGAGTATCTGCAGCGTATTTTACAGCGCGTGGAAGCAGAAGAGCTGCAGATTAACTTTCATCATACTGGAACCGAGAATTTACAGGATACTTTCAATGCGTCGATGAACCGCCTGACAGTGGGTATCATTATTGGCTCATTGCTGATCGGCTCGTCATTGATCATTACGACTGGGGTCGGCCCCTTGCTGTGGGGATTTCCAGCGATTGGCATGGTTGGATTTCTGGTGTCTGGCCTGCTTGGACTGTATATCGTGATTTCAAGTCTACGAAATCATCCGTAAAGTGCGGTGGGTTTATGAGTAAGAAAGATGACTCTAGCGGGTTGAATCATACCACTTCTAGAGTATGATCCGCTCAGTGTGCTGTCATCATCCTAAATGTGCAGTCGACTAGACACTGTGGTAGAAACCATAAATGAACACGAATCACAAGCAACGCTTATTGGCCAAGGTAAATGCACGATGTCAACAGTCGACCGGTATCAAATGACTGGAGTGCTCGGGAACAGGGCGTTAACTAAAAAGACAGTATTATAATAATTTACTAGTAATTTACTAAATAAGGTGTATTACTCAATCCGAATAGAAGATCTAACCCTGTAAGCGCAATTAGAATAATGAGCGTTTACACTGCATTAATAACCAAAAACTACTAAAATCATGAAAACATCTCAAAAGTCTGCCTTCACCCTGATTGAAATGATCGGTGTCCTTGCGATCATCGGTATTCTCGCTGCTGTTGTAGCGCCACGTGTGATCGAATCGATCCGCGATGCCAAAGTCACTTCGGCAATTGGTTCGGTTAACTCAGCCAAGTCTGCTGCACTTAGTTATTACCAGCGTTATGATCGCTTCCCAGAAGATGGTACTTTACCTAGTATTATTGATTACCGCGCTGACCCAACTGGCGCGACAACAGTCTCTGGTGCTGATGCAGATTTTGGAGACTTGCTCGTCTTGCAGGAGCAATTACTAGAAGCTGAAAGAACACCCATCGGCGAAGATATTAATGGTAAAGATTGGGCAGTTGGCTGTGCAACACTAGCAGGTGGCGGCAACCTTGATGCCGGTGGCGGTACCGCAACTGCCTATGGTACAGCCCCCTTCGTGTTTAAGTCCGCTGGACGTGCCAGCCGCATCGTATATTTCATGATGCCTAACTTGACTACCCAAGAAGCAGCGGCTTTAGCAACTAAGGTGAATGGCCCATTCCCTAACACGGTACAAGGAGACCTAAATGTTATTGGCGAGTCTATTGCTAACGGTGGAGCACCTCTGACTAACATTGATGGTGCGAACGCGTGGTTTACAGATAATGGTGATTCGACTTACGATGCGTTTCTGTATGTTGCGCATCAGTAATCCTGACTTGGATCATTTTATAGCCACTTGAGCGATACCCCGCCCAAAGTTTCTGATCCTCTCCAGGCTTCTATCTCGATGGAAGCCTGGTTTGCGTCGGAACGTATACTGACTAGCTCGCAAGTCGTCTTAGCGCAGCGCGAAGGCGCCCGCTTGGGGCTTAGTTTCAGTGAAGTCGTGCAGCGACTTGGACTCGTCACAGGCGAAGAACTGTCGCGCTATCGCTCAATTCGCGGCCAGTTACGCACTGCGAGTGAGTTTATTCGCGACGGGCAGGGCGAGGGCAATCATCTCAGTCTGCGTCGGCTGAGCTTAGATGATACGCTTCGCTCGAAACTGCCGATGGAGTTGTGCCAGAGCTTAGTGGCAGTGCCGGTGGCTGAACGCGAGGGCGTCCTCTGGGTTGCGACCAGCAATCCGTTTGATTTACCGACGCTGAAACGCCTTGAGACGGCGGCGGGGCAAGCGGTCGAAGCCTTACCGGCGTCGGAAACCGACATTCGTCTGGCGATTAATCGCAATTACGCGGCGCGTGATGAATTGTATGATGCCGTTGGCGCGTTCATTCAAATGGATGCGGCATTGCTGAACGAGCAGAGCCAAGACGATCCGCCGATGATCCGCCTAGCGGAGCAAATCCTGATGCATGCCGCTACCCGTGAGGCCAGTGATGTGCATTTACACCCCGAGGAGCGTTTCTTTAGAATCCGGCTGCGTGTGGACGGCGTACTCGAGGAAGGCTTGCTACTGCCGAGTGCGATTCGCAGTGCGCTCACTGCACGCTTTAAGATTTTAGCAGGTATGGATACCGCGGAAGACCGACTGCCGCAGGATGGCCGCATACACTTTGCGATTGGCAGTGAGGAAGTGGACATTCGAGTGTCTAGTTTGCCTTGTAGCAATGGAGAAAGTTTGGTGATGCGCTTGCTCGACCAGTCTCGCTTACAATTGAAGTTGCCCACGCTCGGGTTTTCAGAGCAACAAGAGGCGGAATTTACTGAAATCCTAGATCAACCGCATGGTGTGTTTTTGATTACTGGTCCGACTGGTAGTGGTAAAACCACCACCCTGTATTCGTTACTCTCGATGATCGATGCCGAGGCACGTAGCGTCTTCACGCTCGAAGATCCGATTGAGTATCGGCTGCCGTTAATTCGGCAGACACAGATTAAAGATGAGATTGGACTTACTTTTGCCAGCGGCCTACGCACTCTACTTCGGCAAGATCCAGACGTGATCTTGGTGGGCGAGACACGAGATCAAGTCACTGCGGAGCTAATGGTCCGTGCGGCGCTGACCGGGCATCTGGTTTTCTCTACACTACACACCAACGATGCGATCAGCGCGGTGCCGCGTCTGACCGATTTGGGTATTCCGCCGTACTTGCTTTCCAGTTGTCTGCTCGGGCTCAGTGCGCAGCGCTTGGGCAGGCGGCTTTGTCCGGTCTGCCGTGAAGCGTATACATTGTCTCCCCAAGAGTGGGCAGGCCTTGGCGGAGGATCAGTCGAAGGTCCAGTCGAATTATTCCGCGCAGTAGGCTGTCATGCTTGTGGCGATAACGGCTATAATGGCCGCATCAGTCTGGCGGAAATCATTCGGGTGGGACCCGAACTCAGAAATTTGATCGATACCCATCAGCCGACCTCTGCGCTCAAGCAGTATCTTAAGAAGCAGGGGGTTCCCTTGATGCGTCAGGATGGGCTTGCTAAAGCGCGCGCGGGCTTGACGACCGTTGAGGAAGTGGGTCGAGTGATTCAGCTCGAGTCCGATAAAGAAACTGCGGATGCCTGAATATAATTATACTGCAGTCACAGCGGATGGCCGAATCGTGAAAGGTCAGCGTGAAGCTGAATCAGCGGTGCGCTTGCAGGACCTAATCGCGCAGGACGGGCTTGAACTCGTGAATTCAGAAGTCCGTGAAAAGTTGCGCGGCCGACGTTATAGCAGCATCAAGTTAAAATCCGCGGAGCTGGCTAATTTGATTTTTCAAATCGGAATACAATTACGCGCGGGCGTCCCCGTGTTGGATGCCTTACGTACCCGTGAGGGCGAAGAAGCGTCCGGGGCTCAATCCACGGTACGTGATCGTCTCGGTGAGTTGGTCGAGCAGGGCACGCCGCTGAGCAAGGCGCTGGAGCAATTCCCGCGGGTCTTTCCCGGTTACATTCGCAATGTGGTGCAAGTGGCCGAGCAGAGTGGCTCATTGGCTGAAAACTTAATTGAGCTGCGTGCTTATTTGGAATGGATGGATAAAAATTGGAAGGCGTTTAAGCAAGCGATGCTGTATCCTGCGTTTGTGATGGCAGCACTGGTGGCTTTTATCTTCATCGCGCTACGCTTTGTTTTTCCGACGGTGACTGCGCTACTCTTTGAGCTCGATATCCCCTTACCTTGGATTACCCGAGCAATGATTGCATGCAGCGATTTTGTGGTCAATTACTGGGCGGTGATTGTGGCAGTGTTTGTATGTACGCCACCTGGCTTGCGCTTACTATTTAAAGCTTCCTCGCAGGCGGTGCTGATACGAGATCACCTTTTGTTAAAAATTCCCTACCTTGGCGATGTGATTCGAACGCTGGCGGTTGCCCGCTTCCTGCGCAGCCTTATTTTGATGCAAAAAGCCGGTATTGTGATTACTGATTCACTGACAATGGCGCGCGATGTGGTCGGTAATAAAGTGATCGAGGGCAGTGTGCAGCGAATCGAGAATGCGGTGGCCAATGGCTCGAGTATGAGTCAAGGAATGAGCAAAGAACGTATTTTTCCGGCGCTTGTACGTACCATGATCGGGGTGGGAGAGCGCACTGGATCAATGGATGATGCCTTGCAAGCAGTGGTCGATTATTACGACGATTTAGTGCCGCGACAGATTAAAACATTTTTTGCATTTTTAGAGCCCGGGCTGATTGTTTGCACGGTTTTTGTCGCAGGGGCTGTTGCAGCTGCGGTGTTCTTACCTTTAGTCAATATGCTGAGTCCTGGTGCTTATTAAAATATGATGCGTATATACCCACGAACTAAACGGAGCGCCAGCGCTGGCTTTACCTTGATCGAGATGATTGGGGTGATGATAGTGATATCGATTTTATTCGCGGCTGCAGTGCCGAGTGTGGTTAATTTGATTCGTACCCAGCGTTCAGTCGACGAGCGAGTAGAACTGCCGAAAATTGCCGAGGCGCTGAAGCTCGGAATGTTACGTGAGCAAGTATTTCCCATCTACGAAAATGACGCGAGTGTCTCGACTGACGGCAACGACGCCTACTGGTGGAATCTGGCGGAGCGCCACGGCGGTGGCGGTGCCAATGAGGTGCGCTATCCGCTGGGCATCCGCCCCGGCTCGGAAGTCACGCGGAAGCTTTATTTCGCCGAGGCAAGCTGGAGCAATCAGTCATTCTTCCAAGTCACTGGCGATGGGAGTGCTTGGCTAGCTGACCCGCTGGATCCCGAGGAGTTACGCTTACTGCTCGTGTCTACCACGAATCCAGACCTGCCACTAGCAGATGTATTATCTAACACGCAGTTCAATGCATTCTGGGACGATTGGGCAGTTGGCAGTGATGGTAATCCCGCATCTGGGAATTGGGCGAATTATGGCCTGAATCAGGTCGACTGGAAAGGGCGCGCGGCCGAACTCAATGTGCAACGCATCGATTTGCGCGACTGGCTGTGCACCGTGGTGATTGAAAATCGTAGGGCGATTGAGGAGGGCAGTGGTACCGAATTCACAGATGCCTCTCCTAATTATTCAGGAACTACTTTGCTAGATGATTGGGAACTAGACTCAGTGTATGCCTACACCTTGAATCTAGTTGATACAGAGGTAATATTACAACGAGCCGAAGTTACTACCACTGCTGGAGGTCCTACTTACACACAGGTTGTTGGGCTCGCCTTGACGAAGCGTGGCCGCGTGATTGATGAAAGCAAAGATGTGCTTATTCAAATCAGTGGTTTTAAAGCAGTCACTTCCGGGACTCCGCCTACGAATAACAGTACCAAAGCTACTGGTGAATTTGAGCTTAGTTTAACCAATCGCGCGCCGCTGGCATTACTTTTCGCTCCCTCGACCGATAGCCCATTGACCCTGAGTGGATGGGGTAATGCAGATGACCCGATTCAAAATCGCTATTTCCTGAAGTCGCAGGAATTGTTGCTAGGCGAGCCGTGGACCTTTGCGGAAGTCGGCATTTTTACCATCACTGAAAATTTCAGCACATTGCGCTTTGACGGGCTGCAGTGGCATTATTAGAAACGCGACCATGGGTACTACTACATTAATCTGGGATCATCACCGCGTCGCACTCTGGCGTGCGGGGCGTCAGGGTTGTGTAGTCTTGGCTGAAGGTGTTGCCAGTAGCGCGGATGCAGTTGTGGATTTCCTTGAATTGCATGCGGATGCTCTCTCAATTACCCGCCTGCGCATTTATGTAGATTTACCTGCGCTCGATCACTATTTAGAGCGTATTCCGCAGATCGGGCTTAAACTGCAAAAGCAATTATTAGAGCAGCGTAATCAAAAGCAGTATGGGAATGAATCCAGGGCTTGGTCAGCGACTCCGATGCATCTTGAAGGGGAGCGTACGCATCAGTTTCATTTTGTGAGCAGCCTGCCCCAAGAGAGTGTTGTGCCCGTCGCGCGATGGGCACTCACTGCGGGCGTTTATTTTGAAGGTATTTACAGTTTACCACACGCCTTGTCCCTCTTACCTACGGGTGAGCCTCATGAGGGGGGCGAGCGAATTCAATACACCGCTCTGGGTACTGCGGGTTATCTGATTGCGCGTAATTCGGGCGGGCGCATGCTCTTTTTTAGCCGCCTAGAAGGAACTGTACGTGACCATGCACAACTTGAGCAGAGTGCCCGTCGCTTGGCCTTGTTTACAGAACAAGAGTTTGGAGTGGCGCCCTTGCTTAGTGAAGATCAAAACTTTGCAGGCGGGCGTGATGAGGCTTCCATTGTGACCGAACTTTGCCGTTCGAAATTGCAGCCGAGTCTGAATTTGGTGCCCAAGTCGGAACAGGCGCGTCAATTGCGCTTACGACTGCGTCACCGTGCGTTTGTTTTGTGCATTGCTGCCGCTTGTGCGGCCGTGCTGTTCGTATTACCTTTAGTGGAGGAGAAGCAAAACTTAGAAGTAGAGGTGGGTGCATTAAATACCGACCTACAATCGCAAACTTTATTGATTAACCGAGCGCAGCAGACGATTGAGCAAAATAAGGCGTACAGAAATGTCATTGAGTTTAGCCGTGATCGTGAAACGTTTGAGAAGGATGACCCGGTCCCCGTGCCAGTATTATTAATGATGAAGTCGCTGGTGCAGGCGCTACCTGATCTGGTCGAACTAGATGCTTTCAGTTGTGAAATCGATTCTACTGGCCCCGTCGCCTTGATTGAAATGAATGGACGACCATTGAGCCCTGATAGTGATCTGGTTGAAATTATTGATGCATTCCGATCGGCGGTTAGAGTGCAGGGATGGGAGATCGAGGGATTCCAGAGCGAATTTAAGTCAACTAACACGGGCGGATCACGATTTGCCCAACGAGGAGGGCTGCGGCAATTCACTGTTAGCTTTAAGGTCAATGCAAATAACAAGTGGAGGTCTTTATAAGTGATGCGTAGGCGCCTGTTTAAATTTCTAAATGTCCTGTCATCGTATCCGGTGTTGGCGCTTCTTTGTCTATTGGTTTTTGGGATTTTTTATATGGGTGCGGGCACCCGATCAATCGAGTTCCAGTGGCAGAGCCTTCTGAGTCGAAGTATTGAACTCAAGCAGGAGCAAGAACAGTTGAATGCAGAGCTTCAAGGTTTACGCCAATCGGATGCATACAAACGGTCACAAATTTTTCAAAGACAGTTTATTGCAGTCGATGCAGTTGTAACGGAAGATTTCCGTGGTAAATTTCTGTCTGTATTTGAATCTCAGGGTTGGAATTTAAGATCCGTTAAGGCGGGTGAAATCTTGAGCGATGCCAAGAATGGTGGCAAGACGGGTACGGCATATTTTAGTGCGGTCGAGGTGGCGGTAGTTGCGACTGCACCAATTGTTCATCCGCTCAGTAGTGAAGCTTTTTTACCCTTTCATTCGGTTGATCGAATTGCCGATTACTTATGGCGAAAACCGCCCACTAAAGAGATCAAAAGCCTGCGAATTGATCGTACGGCGACGGATTACAAATTAAGCGTCGTGTTCTTATACCCGCTAGCGAACGATCACACCCCTTCCGACGACCCTGTTGAATAATGCGTAAACTACTAAACAATCCGCGAGTTGTACTTCCGCTGGCGATCCTCGCCTTGCTTTGGGTACTGGTGAGTTATGGTGTGATTACTCCCTTGAAGTTAGATCTGTTTAATTCTCGGAGCAGTAGCACAAAACAGTTTTCTATAACGAGAAAAAATCCAGAAGTCAGTGTGAGTGATCGCGCGGTTGAGAGTCTGATTAAAGAGCAATGGCTACCTCGTAGTTGGCAAAGGTACAGTGTGATCCAACATGAGCCCTTTGTTGCTGATTATATTTTTGAGGAAGTTGCAGAATTGGAACCGATCAATGTTGTAGGAGTGGAGCCGGAAAATATACCAGTGCCTAAAACAGCAGAAGAGCTGGCGACTTATATTGTTGAAAATTTAGGTTTGGATGAAGACGGCTTTTTTGTGCGGTTTGGGAGTCGCCGTATCCGGGTGGGCGAGATGCTCGGTAGCCAGATGATTTCGCAGATTTCTGTGCCAGGTCCTCGTGAGGTTTCTGCCGATTCGATTCAGTTTTATACTTCCCAGTTAAGGCTTGAGGCGACTTCGACTGAATCCAGTCCTAAGTCAGCTCAAATTAGTGAGTCTTATTATCTGGAAGGAGATTTAGTCTCTAAATCACCAGTATTGGCCTTGCATCGAGTCTTTACTGGAAATGTGGAGTTGATTGATCGCGAGGGTCGGATCTGGTCAATCGGCTTGTTGGATTAGAAACTAGCAGGGCTAACCCATAGTGTAATACTGAGAGAGCCATGCTTTGCTAGTGTTCTACCCTAGAGCCGCGGCATCTGCGCTAATGTATTTCTTAACAAAAAGGCCTAAGCTGGCGGCATAGCCATGCAGGAGCGTGCGGTTTTGGCTGGTGGCGAATTCGCCGTTGCAAAACAGGCCGACAATGGGAAGTTCTGAGAATGTATCGTGGATGATGGCGACGTCGTGGTCGGGCACTCCGTAGAGTGAGGTGCCGCGGCCGATACAGTCACATAAGCAGCTCCCGTATATAGTACGCTGTGCGAGCTCACTGGCCTTGGCTTTCAAGTGTTGCTCGAGGTCATGCGATGCGGAGTGTGCATCGCGAATTTGGAATTGTAGGTTTTGGCCAACTCTGGGTGGAGTGGCGATGGCGACTGCTCCAGTTTGAGGGTCGATGGCGGCGAGGTTACGTACTAAAAAATCGCCCGTACTAAAGTTCGCTTGATATTCATCCAACACGAGCCCGATAAAGATGTTACCTTGGGCTTTTTGCTGATCCTGCTGAGACATTCCTTCCAGTGTGTCACGTAGCACCTCGAGTATCGGGCGATTACCGATCTCGTGGATAATGTTGTGTTTTGCCTGTGTGATGGGCCATGCCGAGCCAACGGGGCGGCAGCCTTGTGACAACAGTGGCTCAATCGTCACTGCACCTTCAAGCCCGAGTGCGACGGCGCCGTCCGTGAGGATGTTGCCATTTAAATAGAGGGACGAGGCGCTCTCGTTGGTGGCTGCGCAAGCAAATCCACCGATGGTTGTGCGATGCCTTGTGGCATGGTCCCAGTCAGGCAGCCACGATTCGTTACCGATGCTTTCCGAAGATGCAAAGAGCATCCATGCATTGATGGTATTAGAAGAGTCATCCAGTGTCGCTTTGAATCGTTCGGCACGATTGGTTGCTGCGAATGTTTCAATGGGCAAATGAACCGCGTGCACCTTGGTGTCTGGCAAGTGGTACAGTGCGATGCAAAAGCCAGCTTCATTTTCAACTTCTTGATCGCTGGCAATGAGTCCACTAGCTGAGCAACCGATGACTGTTGGGGCATGCGCATAGATCTGCACGATTTCCATGATTTCTTTGGCTTGTTCACTGCAATCTGGGGTAGTAAAAAGCTGAGCAAATGTAACGGGGCCAGCAAGTGCCTCCTTTTGTGCTTTCACCCAATGTTCGACCTCCACGCCATTAAAAGGAAGCGGAAAGTAATGAACGACGCTGTGACCTGCTATAACCGACATAAGAGTATCCGCATGGAATGAAGCATGTAACAGAGTACGTCGATTTGAGTATAAATGACGATACTATTTTTTACGTAAATGATTGGTGCATTTAAATATGAATCAAGATCTAGTGTGAAGTACCCTAAATTCGCACCATTATAACGAGGCCTTCGAAGGGATATGGAACGGTGCTATTTTAATAGCTCTGACTGTTCGGTAAATGTCTGATTCAATGCCTTTTAGAACCACGGATGGACACCGATGAACACGGATTTAATAGTTCGTTTCATTCAGAATATCCGTGTCCATCTGTGGTTTATAAATACACTAACTTAGCGTGCTACACACTAGGGAACTCAATGGTTAAGTGGGTTTTCATATAATTGTTTGCAGGAATTATTCATTCCCCCTCTTCTTTGTTGCAAGCCAGTATAAGTTTAAGAGCCATTAAATGACGTTAGCTAATTGGGGTTATCTCGGATAAGGGATTGATTTGTACGTCGATATACCGCTTGCTATTTTAAATACCAAATGAATATGGCAAAAGAGGAGATGAAGATACTGCTGTTCGAAGAGGATTGTACTGATGCAGAGACGACCTGTAAGTATCTTGAATTATCCAACCTGAAGTATGAGCTCATACGGGTCACGCGATTAGCCGACGGCCTGCTGTCAATGAAGGAACACACGATTGACCTTATATTGCTTGATTTACCGCTGCTAGATAACCCTGAAATTACCACTTTAAAGGTCGTGACTGATGCCGTACGTGATGAGGCCATTATCGTGCTAACGGATACCGATGATCGGCAGTTGTCGGAAGAAGCACTGCAAGGGGCCGTGCAGGATTATCTGTCCAAGGATCGATTAACTGAGGATGTATTGCGGCGCTCGATTCTAAATGCGATGGAGCGTGCTAGATTACTGAAACGTGGCGAGGCGCACACATCTGAAGCTCAGCATCATACTGCATTTCGATGTCAAATTTTTGATGCCAATCCAGATGCGATGCTGATTCTGACTAACAAGTATGAGATCAAGTGCTTAAACGCAGCGGCGGGAGAACTGCTAGAAGCCGAGTCAGACACGTTGGTGGGTGAGACATTTCCGTTTGAAGTCGAGCGAGAAAAGCGAATTAAGCTGGAAATTCCATGTGCGGATAACAGTACACGATTGGTCGAACTGAACGCCATCGATTTGGTTTGGGAAGATGAGGGGGCGTTATTGGTGATACTTCGCGATGTGACGTTGCGCGACAAGTCGGAGTTGGCTTTGCAGCGTGAGAAAAAGTGCCTTTCGTTAGTCTTAGATTCGATCCCGGATGCAGTGATCGTGGTGAATTCAGAGTCAAAAATCGAACGCATGAATCAAGTGGCTTTGGCCATGCTTGATACGCGCCTTGCAGAGGTGCACGGTCGAGCTTTGGGCGACGTATTGAAATTTAAATATCCTGATGCGGATGTGTTGATTGCTGACCCGATTCGACTGCTTCAAGCTGAAGTGAGTGCTGATGTTGAATCAGAATTGGACGTTTCGTTAATCCTCCCGAATGGGTGTGAGGTGTCGGTTCGTGTAGAAATTAGCCGCATTTCAGATGACGAACCAGAGCATGAGAGGTATCTTTTGTTGCTGCGAGAGGTGCCCCATCATAAGACCGGTGAAGAGACGCTTTTTCAGTCAGAGAAGTTACATTCGATGGGCTTGCTAGCTGGTGGTATAGCCCATGATTTTAACAATATTCTGACTGCTATTTTAGGCAACATCTCCATGGTGCAGATGGGCATGGACGAGGGCAGTGCCGATTCGATTAAGCTACTTGCAGCAGAGAAGGCCGCGCTACAAGCAACATCTTTAACGCAACAGTTGTTAACGCTTTCTAGGCAAGGGGGCCTCAGCCTTGAGACGACTGCGCTCGATCAGCTAGTAGAAGAGAGTGCAGGATTTATTTTACACGGATCAAATGTAAGCTGTGAAGTGACAAAAGATCCAAATTTGTGGGCAGTGGATGTGGATCAGGGGCAGATCAGCCAAGTCGTTAATAATTTGATGATCAATGCGGATCAATCTATGCCCGAAGGCGGTAAGATTCGCGTAGAGTTGGCTTGTGAGTGCATTAACAATGGCAAAGTGCCACTGCTACCACCTGGGGACTATGTGTGTATGGCCGTCCAGGATCAAGGAATTGGCATCAAGCCAGAAAATTTAAAGCGTATTTTTGATCCATATTTCACAACCAAAGATGGTGGAAATGGACTTGGCTTGGCCACGTCTTATTCGATTGTAACAAATCACCACGGTATGATGACCGTGGAATCAGTGTTATCTGAAGGATCTATTTTTAAAGTTTATTTGCCGAAGTCAGCTGCAGCCACGCCTGCTCAACCTGTAAAAAAGGAGTTGGAGACGAATACGATACATGTGGGTCAAGGGCGGATCCTTGTAATGGATGACATGGAAGCGATGATGATGGTTGCTGGTGAGATTCTAAAAGTGCTTGGCTATGAGGTTGAGTATGCCACGGATGGAGTAGAAGCGATTGAAGCATACAAGAAAGCGAGTGAGGCGGGTCATCCCTTTGCTGCTGTGGTGTTTGATCTAACGGTTCCGGGTGGTATGGGTGGTGAAGAAGCTTGTCGCATTTTATTAGAGTATGATCCCGATTTGATTGCAGTTGCATCCAGTGGTTACTCCAATTCCAGTGTGATGTCGGAACATGAGCAGGC
>JAFMDL010000092.1 GCA_017857255.1 Puniceicoccaceae bacterium
CATCTACGTGATCGCTTTGAGCAACAGATGGGGCTCTCGCTGCGCGACTACCGGAGTAATTATCAATTTCATACCGCGATTTCGCTCATGCGCGATGTCACTCGCAGTCTTTCCGAAATAGCAGAGCTGAGTGGTTTCAATTCTCAGTCGGTCTTCACACGCTTCATCCGGCGCATGGCAGACCGCACCCCGCGCGAGCTCTACCGGCAAGTCAGGGAAGGGCGCTATGAGCCGAGTTGATGTATCCCTGATGTTGGTATTGATAAATAACAAGAAAATGGTTATACAATTTTTTCACTAGGCGAGGTATTCCTCTGAGTAAGTCTATTGCATCTTGGCGGATCTAGCTTTCAGTCTGCTCTAGTTCGCGCACGCCTGCCATGGGGGCGGCGCAGACCGAACCCCAGCTCACGATGTCGTTACAGAGCCGTTGCTTTCCCTTTTTACTGGATTGTTCTTCTGCGTAGCCACTGCTGGGGCGATTGGCCGAATTGTTTTTTAAAAACACGTGAGAAATAGTAGACAGAAGAATAGGCGAGGGTGTCGGCGGTTTCGGAGACGCTCTTTTGTTCACGTAGCAGGAGGTCGCGGGCGCGGTTTAGTTTCATCATGTTCTCATACTCTCGGGGGGAGTAGCCCGTCTGTTTTTTAAACGCAAAGCGGAAGCGCGAGTAACTGATGCCGAGGGCACTGGCCAGCGCTTCGAGATCAGTACGATCGGTGAGGTGCGTCAGTATTTCGGCTTTGGCGCGGATCACGAGCTCGGCATCGGAGTTGTGAGTCACTTCGTCGGTGAGCGAGCTGGATTTCAAGAGTGCGAGGGTCAGCGGAACATGACTGGCGAGGATTTGCTCTTTCGCTGCGACCGGTTGTTGCAGCCAGTGGAGAATCTGCTGGAAGTGTTGGATGAGTGCATCAGGTTGACTGACTGCGATGATGGGCTCTTGTGGTCTAAAAAAAGACTGCATGATCCGAGTGGCTTCGCGCCCGCCAAAACCGAGCCAATATTCGGTCCAGCCGCTTGTTTTGCTGGGACGGTAGCGATGCCATTCGCCGGGAAATAAGAGCAGTGCGGTGCCGGGTTCTACCACTGTGCTGGGGGTTGAGGCTGACTCGAAATGGCCACTGCCACTGGCGATGAAGACGATCTGAAATTCATCGAGCGTGCGGCGCCCATCGTTGTCAAAAAGATAGCTTTGTGGGTGCCCTTCGTTGGGGTAAGGGGACTCTGGAATTAGGCTTTGCCTGCCCGCGTCGATGAGTCTCCAACCCCACGCTCTTGCTTGTTGGTCGACTGGAAGATAACGACTGAAGCTATTGACTTGATCCGACATAAGTGGAAGGAAGTATTTTATGTCAAAAAATGCAAATATAATGTCAGTGAGTATATTTTAATTGAACTGTAATTGTAATATAATGGTCGTTTTAAAATTATGTTTAAACAAGTCAAAGAACTCTATGCGTCTCTAGGCGTGAACGTGGAACAAGCCCTCGAAGCCATGGGCAATACGCCGATTTCGCTGCATTGCTGGCAGGGTGATGATGTGGTTGGTTTTGAAGCGGGTGCAGGAGCACTCGGTAGTGGTCTGGCAGTGACAGGTAACTATCCGGGTAAAGCCCGCAGCATTGATGAACTTCGTCAGGACTTGGAGAAAGTGCTTTCAATCTTACCCGGAAAGCATCGTCTCAATCTGCATGCAATTTACGGCGATTTTGGTGGAGAGTCAGTGGATCGTGATCAGATCGAAGTGAAGCATTTTCAGAGCTGGATTGATTGGGCTAAAGAGCAAGGCATTGGATTAGATTTCAATCCCTCTTGCTTTTCTCATCCGAAGGCCGACGACGGTTTGACCTTGAGTCATCCCGATCCAGAGATTCGTGCCTTTTGGATTGAGCACTGCAAGCGTAGCCGCGTGATTAGTGCAGCAATGGGTGAGCAACTTGGCTCTGCCAGTGTAATGAATGTTTGGGTGCCTGATGGCATGAAGGATCTGCCCGCGGATAGACAAAGCTATCGCCAACGTCTCTCTGATAGCTTGGACGAAGTCTTTGCCGAGAAGTTAAACCCAGCGCATCACATTGATGCAGTGGAGTGTAAGCTCTTTGGTATTGGTTCTGAGAGTATGGTAGTTGGTTCGCATGAGTTCTACATGGGCTATGCGATCAAAAATCAGACCGCACTTTGCTTGGATGCTGGACACTTTCATCCGACCGAAGGGATCGCCGATAAGATATCGTCAGTCATGATGTATGTGCCGGAGCTATTACTACACGTCTCCCGTGGCGTACGTTGGGATAGTGATCATGTCGTCTTATTCGACGACCAAACTCAAAATATCATGCAGGAGTTGGTGCGGTGCGATGTTTTGCCACGCACGCACATCGGACTGGATTTCTTCGATGCCTCGATCAACCGTATCGGCGCATGGGCAATCGGCACACGTGCCGCTCAGAAGTCTCTATTATTAGCATTACTGGAACCTCGCGAGCAATTACGTGCTGCGGAATTAGCGGGTGATTACACGACTCGCTTAGCCCTCTTAGAACAAGCCAAAGCATTGCCTTGGACTGTTGTTTGGGAAGAGTTCTGTCAACGTAATGAGGTACCAGGCGAGCTTCAGCTACTGGATGTAGTCAAGCACTACGAAGCAACTGTTCTTTCTGCGCGTACTTAATTTACCCCCTTATAACCAATTGAAACCATTGTAACTATCAGCGACATAATTAAAGAACCGACTCAATCCAAATCTAGTGGTGGCGAATATGAACGCGAACGTGTGCCTGATGGAAAACTGAAAGGAGCCAATAAATTCTGGGGCATGTATGCCGGAGAGCATGCAGCAGGTACCGAGTTTATGATCGGCCCACTGTTCCTGCTCAATGGCGTGACTCTGCAGAACATTATCCTCGGTCTTTTAGTGGGTAATTTGCTGGCAGTGTTGAGTTGGCGATATCTTTGCACGCCGATTGCAGTGCAGGCGCGCTACACGCTCTATTATCATCTTGAGAAGATTGCTGGTGGACGCTTAGTGAAGTGCTTTAATTTAGCCAATGGTGTCTTATTCTGCTTCCTTGCCGGGGCGATGATAACGGTGTCTGCTACAGCAGTGGGGATCCCATTTGATATGCCGATGCCGGGGATCGAAGATTGGTATCCTAACAGTGTCAGTTTTGTCATTGTTGTATTATTGGTCGGGCTAGTCATTTCAGTGGTGGCTTCACTGGGCTACGATACAGTAGCAAAGTTTGCTAATATTGCTTCGCCTTGGATGGTGTTGGTGTTTGCTGCCTGCGGTTTGATCGCCTTTAAGGAACTGGGGGTCACGAATTGGGATGCGCTGGTCAAAGTGTGGACCGAATCGATTGTTGTTGCACAAGGCGGAGAGGCAGTATCGAAGATGGGTTTCTGGAGTGTCGCATTTTTTGCTTGGTTTTGTAATGCTGCGATGCATGTCGGTATGGCTGATCTCTCGGTGTTTCGTTTTGCCAAGAAATCAAGTTATGGCTGGGCGACCTCAGCTGGAATGTATGTCGGTCACTATATGGCTTGGATTGCTGCGGCATTGATGTTGGCGGTTCAAATCAAAGCCAACGGCAACACCAATCCTGTTCCAGGGCCGATGGCCAATCAGGTAGCTGGCCTTGCGGGTATCATTTGTGTGATCGTTGCTGGTTGGACGACAGCGAATCCGACCATTTACCGTGCAGGTTTGGCATTTCAAGCAATCATGCCGAAAATATCCCGCATGAAGGTCACTTTTATTGCAGGATTAGTCGCGACAATTGCCGGTGTTTTTCCCGCCTTTGCTTGGAAATTACTTACTTTTGTTGGACTGTATGGCACAATATTAGCACCGATGGGTGCAGTCATTTATTTTGATTGGTATTTTCAACGCAAAGCTGATCCGGCTAAGTTTGATCAATATCAATTCGGCGGGACTGTGAATGTTGCTGCTTTGTTCGCTTGGTTGCTGCCAGTTGCGATTGCGCTCTACTTTATACAGTTTAAGGGCGTTGCTGCGTGGTTCTTCCCGCTGCCCTGTTGGATTGGCTGCGGTCTGCTTTATTTATTCTTTACCCGATTACTTGGAAAGGGGGCGGCTTAAGCCGTAAAGATTATGCGTACACTTCTGCTTTGGATCGGCCGTCTGGGCCTTGCTTTCACTATTTTGCCTGCAGTCTTATTTTTTGCGGGCACACTGACACTTTCAGCGACGAAACTAGTCATGCTGGTAGGTATGGTGCTCTGGTTTGTTACAGCTCCAATTAATCAACGCGTCAATTAGTGTCGCACTAGTTTCAATGGCTTTATGCATCGTTAACTTTGCTTGTAGTGGCGATTGTATCAAAGAGCTTTGATATTTTGATTAATAAATGCTTAGCACACACTTATAGTTTCGGTATCTCGACTGAAATTTAGTGCCTTTTCGTTTAGACTATCTAATTTAATGATCATAGCATATTCGACAATGACCACCGAATTTCAGTCTTTGTTTCTAATTTAAATCGATATATTTATGATCCGAAATGCTTTTAAAATGAAGCTAAAGTCTGGCTTCGAGGCCGAGTACCAGAAACGTCATGACGAGATCTGGCCTGAACTCTCACAAGTGCTAGCTCAAGCGGGAGTATCTGAATACTCGATTTTTCTGGATGCGGAAACACTATCACTCTTTGCCTGCTGGAAATTATCCGACGATCATACGACAATGGATTTACCAAATGACCCTATAGTGAAGAAGTGGTGGTCATATATGGCTGAAATAATGGAGACCAATCCCGACAATTCACCATTATGCACTCAA
>JAFMDL010000033.1 GCA_017857255.1 Puniceicoccaceae bacterium
TCGGGCGAATTTCTTTGTGTTTGATTCAGCGGATAGATTGAGGCTGATTTGCTGAGTTTGGCTGTCGATTGTGGTCTGTGTGACACTGACGCCTGTTTTCGTATAGAAGTTATTTCCATTCTGACTCACTGCGACAGTTTCCCATGTTTGTAATGAGTCAGTGACCTGTATACGGATGACGATGTCAGCTCGCGCTGGGTTTCGGTAGAACTGTAGTTCACGATTTGATGGTAATACGACGATTTGCCCTTGAGAGAGCCCTACTGGACTATAGCTGACTATTGCGTAGTCAAGTAGGTCTAGGGTGCCGTTGCCATTCTCGTCGGTCGAGCCACTGGCCGATGTAGAATTGGAATTTGCCCAGCTCGCATAGTTGCTGTCGTCGCTGAATTCGAGAGCATCGATCCAAGCGCTATCTTGTCCATCACTCACGAGATCATCTTTTACGTAGCGCCATTCGAAAGTGTGCGTTGAGTTTGAGAGCCCCGTTTTTGTGTACTGAGCCCAACTTATTTCGCCGCTCCATTGTGTTTCCAGTTGGCCGTTGATTCTGAATTGAAGAAAATCAAAATCTTGTTCCGAGCTAACCTTAACGCGGAAGTTGATACTGGTTGTTTGTTGGGTAATTACAAAATTTGAAGATTCGTCATCTGAAATGGCTCCACTTTGCAGAGCATCAAAACCATCGTATGATACAGCAGATTGGGTGAACCAAGGCGAATTGCCAGAGTCTGTAAGTGATATTCCGTAGTTGTCCAGAGCGGCAGCTCGTGAGGGCGGTGCTGGGGTAAGGGTTAGCGTGTAGGCTCCGAGGCTACCGTAGTCGGTCCAACCCGTTGGCGGATTGGAGTTCGGTGATCCGTTGCTATCTCCTTCGATCCATACTTGGTAAGTTCCAGCTTGTAAGGTTAAATCTGCGCCTGCTTTTTTGGTTTCCTCGCTATCGTAGTCTATTAATAGTCCGCTGCTTGAGTCGTAGACACGCATCCTTACATCAAGGTTAGTCGACAGAGAACCGACAACGGTTTCAAATCGTATTTGGCCTAGGTCCGTGAACTCTATCGTAAAGACGTCAATGTCGTTACGCTGATTAATGATTCCATCGAGTGCTATAATTTGTTGGTCGAGGGTAATTGTGTGTGCTGTGTCAGAGCTATTTCCGAAGTCGTCGATCCTAAAGGAAATGCCGTACTGAGACATTATCACCAAATCGTCTTCAGTTTGATTGGCGTTGAAGTATTCCCCTTTACTCCACTGGGAGATTGTTGGTGAGTTGGCGGAGCCCATGATCGGCACCCAAAATTCTTTGCCGGCACTGTGTCCATCGTAGTATTCCTCTCTGCCCTCTGAGTCTTGATAGCCATCATGCTCGAGATTGAGAGTGTGTCCGACCTCATGTGAAATGGTGTCAGCCGCACTGATCGTATCGTTTAAGTTGAAATTCCAGCAAACTAGATCGTCGATAAAAGAATCCAAGTATGCGACACCGCCAGAACCTGGTTGTGCATCGTCAGTCGGGGTGGATATCACCATCACTCTTTTATCGCTGTCAGTGTTATCAAATACCGAACGAACATTGGTGACATTGACGTCGAAAGGAGCAAAATCCTCGGCTACCATCTGCATAATAGAAGCAATTTGAAGATTCGACAAACCAGAAGGGACTGCGGTGATTGTATTTGCGCTCCAGTCGGGTTGGTTGATTGTCTCACCGTCGAAATCGCAGTAGATCACCGTTGGAGCGCCAGGACGGCTTTCAAAATCGGTAGCAGTAAGAGTCGTTGATGTTGAATTTTGCGATATGAATGCCGTCGATTGAACTTTCTTTGGAAATGCATGCTCAATTGTTACCGGGTAATTTGCAAGTGAGCTGGCACAGCGTAATTCGCTCACTGTGGTTTCTAAGAGTTGCCAGCCTGTGCCATCATTTTCCAGTCGGTGTGCTATGCGTTGCTTCGTGAAAAAAAGGCGAACAATTTGGCGGCTATTATTTTTTTGAAATGCGACTCGTCCGCGCTGGGAATCTAGTGTGACTCCGAAGGAAATACTTTGTTCAGTTTGATAGAGTGAATCGACGATGCCATTGATGCGATACTCCTGAGCGATGTCCCATGTGAATGAATCTCCTACTTCTATGGATTCCCAGTCGATTGATGAGGTGGGCGAAAGCTGAAAAAGGGTCCCGTCTTCTGTATTTTCGAGTACGTGCATGTGCTCGGTGTTGAAGATTGCCTTTTGTTGCGAGGTAACGGGTGTTAGCGCTGGTTGGAACTGCGTCGTTGCTCTTTTTGTGAGTTGGGCTGAAGCACGCGATTGATTGTCGGGCTGATCCGATTGAATTTGAGAGTTTGAATAGCGGCTAAAATTGTATCCTGCCATCACTACAGAGAGCAGTAGGATTAGTGGGAGTCGGGTATGCGTAAAACTTAACACATTGTTTACTATTGATTCACATTCACTGATTGCAAGTTGACATTATTGATGGCGTATACTTTGATTAATCAAAGTATGATTTTTGATAAACCATTATATTTATTTTTAGCAGCCTACTGTACAGCATTATCGATGGTAGGATGTAGGCCGCAGCCTGCTGCATCTGACGCAGATAAGCCGGGTTCTTATACCGTAGTCTGCACCGTTGGAATGATAACTGACGTAGTACGTAATGTCGCTGGCGATTATGCCAAAGTGTCAGGGATTATAGGCGAAGGTGTTGACCCGCACTTGTATAAGCCGACGCGCAGTGATGTGGTCAAGCTTAGTGGCGCGGATGTGGTCTTTTACAATGGTTTGCTGCTCGAAGGTAAAATGACGGATGTGTTGGTACGCGTATCTGGCGCAGGTAAGCAAGTGCAGGCAGTCACAGAGGCGGTACTAGAGGATCCGGATTACCTGCTGAATAAAGACGACGGCTCCGAGTACACAGACCCGCATATTTGGATGGATGTTCGTGGCTGGATGCGAGCTGTGCCAGTCGTCGTTGATACTCTTTCAGCATTCGATCCAGAGCATACGGAAATTTATAAGCATAACGCACAGCAGTATATCAAGCAATTAGAACGGTTGGATAGGTATGTACAGCAGTCGATTGCATCGATCTCTGAAATGCAACGTGTATTGGTGACTGCCCATGATGCATTTCAGTACTTAGGTCGAGCGACTGGATTGACTGTGCGAGGTATTCAAGGAGTGAGCACCGAGTCGGAGGCCGGTGTTCGTGATCTAGAAGAGTTGGTGAACTATATAGTGGAGCAGCAAATTCCAGCAGTATTTGTAGAGACATCTGTTGCGGATAAGAATGTGCGTGCTCTAGTTGAAGGTGCGAATGCACGTGGTCATACTGTGGTTATCGGTGGGTCGCTATTTTCAGATGCTATGGGTACACTTGGTAGCTACGAAGGCACCTATATTGGTATGATTGATCACAATATTACGACTATTACCCGCGCACTTGGTGGTGTCGCACCTGAAGCCGGTATGCAGGGTAAGCTCAGTGGAGTGGCGCATTAACTGAATTACAATATGAGTACTGTATCCAAAAAATGTCGACAACCAGTTGAGGCGTCAGTGCTGCCACTGGCGGTCCGTGATTTGACTGTAGCCTATCATCGTAAGCCAGTGGTGTGGGATATTGATCTCGAGATACCAGAGGGTAAACTAGTCAGTATAGTCGGACCCAATGGAGCAGGCAAAAGCACATTGATTAAAGCCTGTCTCGACCTTATCCCACGTACGTCTGGGGAAATTACGATGTACGGCGAAACCTATAGTCAGTCGCGAAAGCGCGTGGGCTACGTGCCGCAGCGTGAGAGTGTGGATTGGGACTTCCCGGTAAGTGCGCTAGATGTAGTTGCTATGGGCACCTATGGAAAACTTGGTTGGTTTCGACGAGTGAATAAACGTTCAAAGGCTTTAGCGCTAGATGCTCTAGATCGTGTCGGATTGGCAGACTATGCGCATCGCCAGATCAGTCAGCTTTCGGGTGGGCAACAGCAGCGTACTTTCTTAGCACGAGCATTGGTACAGGATGCAGATGTTTATTTCATGGATGAACCATTTGCGGCGGTGGATGCGGCAACAGAGCAAGCGATTGTTGAATTACTGAAAGAGCTGCAACAACGCGGTAAAACATGCCTCGTGGTACACCATGATTTGGCAACAGTGCCACAGTATTTTGATTGGACGGTATTGCTAAATATGCGTGTGGTCGCGGCTGGTCCAACTAAAGACGTTTTTACTGAAGAAAATTTACGCAAGACTTATGGTGGAAAACTTTCATTGTTGAGCGAAGCCGCGGAGGAATTAGCGAAATCAATATAGGTGTTTTGCTTGCGAAGCCTGCTATGTATTTAGTTTTCCACTCGTATTTCTTAACTTACCATGTTTGAAATTTCAGAGATCATAGACGTTCTACTGTTACGAAATTACAATACGCGACTGGTCGTCATTTGCACCATGTTGCTCGGTTGTGCTTGTGGTTTGATGGGTGGCTTTCTCCTGTTGCGTAAACGTTCCTTGATGGGTGATACACTGTCACATGCGACCTTGCCGGGTGTGTGTTTGGCTTTTTTTGTTGGTGTCATGCTTGGTGGGCAAGGCAAGTCGCTACCGTTATTATTGTTGGGTGCAACTACAACGGGAGTATTGGGATGCGCGACGGTGTTGTTCATTCGCAATCATTCACGTATTAAGGACGATGCGGCAATGGGTATCGTGTTGAGCGTATTCTTTGGGGCAGGTGTTGCGCTGTTAACAATCGTCACCAAGATGCCCAGTGGAGCAGCTGCTGGCTTGGAGTCTTTTATCTATGGTAAGACTGCATCGATGGTCCTTAGTGACTTTAGACTATTAACCGCAGTGACGGTTTGTGTGCTGAGTCTTTCGGGATTGTTATTTAAAGAATTCCGATTGCTCTGTTTTGATGAAGTGTATGCGGCTGCACAAGGCTGGCCTGTAAAGCGCTTGGATGTTTTGTTACTAGCTCTGGTGACTTTGGTTACGGTGGCTGGTCTACAAGCAGTGGGACTTATTCTGATCATAGCTTTTTTGATTACACCAGCTGCAGCTGCGCGATTTTGGACGGATCGTTTGGATCAAATGCTATTACTGTCTGCACTGATCGGTGGAGTGAGCGGCTGGATGGGCGCGAGTTTGAGCGCATTGATTCCAAA
This sequence comes from Puniceicoccaceae bacterium, assembly GCA_017857255.1. Lineage (GTDB taxonomy): Bacteria > Verrucomicrobiota > Verrucomicrobiia > Opitutales > Coraliomargaritaceae > Lentimonas. The sequence goes on from JAFMDL010000033.1 coordinate 5,172, forward strand.
CCTGCCGGCTGGAGCTTTGATTGTACTAGTCGCTGCGGCGTTTTTTCTACTAAGTCTGTTGTTTGGAACTAAGCGAGGCGTGCTGGTGCGCTATCTCAGGCAGCTTAAGCTGAAGCGCAGTGTTGGGCGCCAACATTTATTACGTGCTTTGTATGAGATTCTAGAAGCAGATGCAGGGCCCACGGATGACGTGTTGATTCGCTCCGTGCCATTTCGTAAGGTACGTGGGCGACGCACTTGGAGTGATCGTCAGTTGCGAAGTTCTTTAAGGCTGGCATACCAGGAGGGTCTAATTGATGCCGTTAATGATAGGGATATGATTACTTTGACTCGTGCTGGTTTAGACGCTGCAGCTCAAGTCACGCGTAACCACCGTTTGTGGGAGTTGTATTTGATCGAGTATGCCGACGTAGCAACAAGTCGAGTGGATCGTGATGCGGATGCGGTGGAGCATGTGTTGGGTGAGAAATTGGTCGCATTACTAGAAGCAAAATTAATTAAACTTAGGATCACAAGTGGACTGGAGGTGCCCGCAAGCCCACATCCAATTACTCCTGGAGATTAGTATTTAATTAGGCATGAACTTATTTATCACTTTCACCCTCAATTTGAAGCAATGACTTGGTATATCATAGATACATGGATTGTGTTAATTAGCATTTTGGCAGCGGTTGCTTGTGCGTTATTGGGGAACTTTTTAGTGTTGCGAAAGATGAGTATGATGGGTGATGCCATTAGCCATGCAGTGCTTCCCGGATTGGCGATCGCATTTTTGATTACTGGTGCTCGCGCGAGTCTGACAATGTTTATTGGTGCGGCAGTCGTTGGTATTTTGACCGCATTGTTTACTCAGTGGGTGAGCCGCTTTGGCAAAGTGGATGAGGGGGCTTCGATGGGAATCGTCTTTACGACACTGTTTGCTGTTGGGCTATTGTTAATAGTTCAAGCTGCTGATCATGTGGACCTCGATGCGAGTTGTGTATTGTATGGTGCGATTGAGCTCACGCCGTTGGATGTGGTCTGGCGTCCTGAGTTGTTTGGTTCGGTGCTGCAAGTGCCGCGATCGGCATTGGTTTTGTCTGCGGTGTGCGCGATGAATCTGCTGTTTGTGGTTTTGTTTTTCAAGGAGTTGCGGATTGCATCGTTTGATTCCGAACTCGCTACCACAATGGGTATCAATGCGAACTTGATGCACTACATGTTAATGACTTTGGTTGCGATTACGACGGTGGCTGCGTTTGAGGCGGTGGGCAGTATTATAGTAATAGCGATGTTAATTGTCCCGGCTGCCACGGCGCATTTGTTGACAGATCAGTTGCATTGGATGGTGGTCATCAGCGCTATATTCGCTGCACTTTCAGCAGCTCTGGGACATGTATCGGCGATTTTTTTACCAGGCTGGATGGGAATTGATCCTTCAGTGGTTGAGGCGACATCCACTTCGGGCATGATGGCGGTGATGGCCGGCGTGCTCTTTTTTATTGTGCTTTTTTGCGCGCCGCGACAGGGCATATTCGTGCAGAAGCTTGGTCGCTTCGAGGCTGAGTGAACTCGACTTCGGTAGTTTTTTAGAGTGAGTATTGGCAATACCAGATTAGCGAGTGTAGGTTTTAACAGTAAAGTGCCTAGTAGTCTTTTTGATAAAATTCGACTAAGTATCGATGATTCTTATCACTTGCAGAGATGCTTAAATGAGATAAATTTTGATAGGGTATGATTTCGGATCAAAAGCTTCTTAATAAAGAGACTTGGGCGGTAGGTTTGGCTCGATTCTTACAGCAAAATAATGCAGTAGAGGCGCTGCGTGTTGATTCAGAGTCTCAGAAGGTCAGCATCGCAACACTTGGGATTGTCGATATGCAAGTGTTGCAAGCGAATCTGACTGAGACAATTCGCTTGATCGAGTTAGAGAATGAGAATCATACGGTGGTAGGCGTCTCGATCAAAATTGATTCTAGTGGGGAGTTTCTTTTGGAAAAAGCGACTTGTTTGACTGCGCCGATTTTATGGCGTTGGCGAGAGTTAGAGTGGCCAGCGATTAAAGAGGATGATGCTGAGACTGGTGAAGAGTGGCGTTTATTGTCTATTCTTGCTGGTGGTTGCGCCGTGCTGGGACTTTCTGGATGGATGATATCGTCTGTCGAGACTGCACCGCCGTGGTTATCAGTATTGTTTTATATTGGTGCGATGGTCGCAGGTGGTTGGGATGCTTTTGACGATGCTAAAAAAGGTCTGCCTAAGGGTGAGCTAGATATCCACTTTTTGATGTTAGCGGTGGCTCTCGGTGCCGCGCTTATTGGCGCATGGGCTGAAGGGGCGCTGTTGTTGTTTTTGTTTTCATTTTCCGGTGCATTGGAACATTTTGCGCTGTATCGAACACGACGTGAGATTGATAGTTTATTTGATGCAGCGCCGAAGTCTGCGACGCTGCGAGATGATCGTGGCGGGGAGCGTCAAGTGCCCGTTGCGACAGTCAACATAGGCGATATTATTGTAGTGAAGCCAGGGTCACAGTTCCCGGTCGATGCCGAAGTAATTAAAGGCAAGAGTGCCGCTGATGAGTCGAACCTCACTGGTGAGGCTCATCCAGTTACGAAGTTTATTGGCGATACTGTTCTAAGCGGTACAATTAATCTATGGGGAGCGGTCGATGCGCGCGTGTTGAGACCGGTGGGGGAGAGTGCGCTACAGAACGTCATCCGTCTCATTCGTGAAGCCCAGCATTTGAAAGCCCCTAGTCAGCGCTTCACTGATAAGTTTGGCACACGTTATACAATCGGTATTTTGTCACTTACGATTGCTATGTTTTTTGTGTGGTGGCTTGGATTTGGGATTGCGCCTTTTGTCAATTCAGAGGCTGGGTTCTCGGCATTTTACCGTGCGATGACATTGCTAGTGGTTGCAAGTCCGTGTGCATTGGTGCTCTCAATCCCCTCGGCAATTTTAGCAGCGATCGCATGGGGAGCGCGGCATGGCATTTTGTTTCGTGGTGGTGCAGCGATTGAGAAAATGGCGGAAGTGGATCTAGTCGCCTTGGACAAGACAGGGACATTGACGACTGGCGAGATGGAGGTGGATTCGGTTGAGAGTTTTCCACCTGGACGTGAGCGAGAGGCAGCTGAATTGGCGTATTCATTGGAGACGCATGGTTCACACCCAATTGGTCGAGCGATTAAAAAATATGCTATCGCTCAAGGGCTAAAGCCGCGAGTGATTGAGGATTTCCAGGCAATGAGCGGCAAAGGAGTACAAGGTCGCGAGGGTGAAACATTGTGCGTGTTGGGGCGTCGTGAGTTGTTGGCTGATGGTCCGCTTGCAGAGTGGATATTAGGAGTGCCAGAGCCAGAGCCGCGCTTTTCTGAGAACTGGATTTTAAAAGATGATTTAATTGCTCGGATATTACTGAAAGATCAAATCCGCACAGAATCACAGCCAATCCTAGCTAGGTTAAATAGTATGGGGGTTCATACGGTAATGCTGACAGGAGATCGACGCGGTGCTGCAGAATCCGTCGGCCGTGAGATTGGTATTAAAGAAGTGCGCTCAGGCTTGACTCCAGATGATAAGGTGGCGGCGATTCTTGAGTATTCAAAGCAAGGCTATAAAGTCGCAATGGTAGGCGATGGTGTGAATGATGCACCGAGTCTCGCGGCTGCTTATGTATCTGTTGCCATGGGCGCTCGCGGGAGTGATGCCGCTTTGGAGCAGAGTGAAGTGGTGCTGATGAAAGATCGGATTGATAACTATCTTGCGGCGACGGATTTGAGCCATCGAGCGCGCCTGATTATTCGCCAGAATTTAGCGATAGCTTTGGGCACAGTGGTACTGATGGTGTCTGCGGCGATACTTGGCTGGATCCCTTTAAGTGTCGGCGTCTTTGCCCACGAAGGAAGCACAGTCGTGGTTTGCCTAAACAGCTTACGCTTACTCTTTGCCAAAAGTTGAGTTGTTTGTGTGCTTTTTAAATCACAAGATCGAGGTAAAAGAGTGCTACGACCAACAAGCTAAAGCCAAATTTTAGGGCAAATGCAATGATGCCGCCGATGATGGCGCCAAGTCCGGCTTTGCTGCCTGCTTGGAGAGTACGCCCAGCACATAGCTCACCAATGATTGCTCCGATAATTGGGCCAAGGACTAGCCATAATAATGGCGGCGGGAGGAAAAAACCAATAAAAGCACCTAGCAAGGCACCGACGGCTCCTTTACACGAAGCACCGAATTTTCGAGCGCCCCATACGCTCATTAAAAAGTCCGTGGCTTGGGCAACTAGTGTAATGAGGCCGGTAATGATGACGACCTTCCAGCTGACTGAGGCATCACCGAGCCAAAGCTTATGGATGATGACTCCAGACCATACAATTAAACTACCTGGCACTACAGGGAGTAGTGAGCTTGCGAGTCCAAGCAGAAAAATTAAGCTGGAGATACTAAGTGCAGTGTATTCGATCCAAGTCATTGTGCAGTACGATGCGGAAACTCTTTCAGACTGGAAGTCTGAAAAAGTTGTTTATTGAGGGATTGAGGATGCGTATTGGAATTTATGCTTGGTCGCTGAATCCGTGCCGATCACTCAGACGCTAATTTGGCAGAATGATTTACGGCAGAATGATTTCTCAATCATAGTCTAGTGTGATCAGGGTGTGCTTGAGGGATTGCGTGGCGTCCGCGCTTGCGCGGGCCTGCGTCGGGCTGGACTGAGGGGCACTGCGGGCGCGAGTAAACTCGCACGCCACCAAAAGTGCTATACTTTGCTTATCAGTCGTAGATCAAACACGAACAGCTAAGCAGCTCTGATTTTGATTTTTAAAAAGTTCGGATGTTACGGATTGAGCACGTAGTGGGCACTTCCGTAAGAACTGTGCTGACAACCTTTAGCTCGAAGTCCGCTGGCTCGTTGAGCCATGTATTGCCTGCGTGCTGCGTGGCAGCTTGGACACTGGGGGAGATGAGTGCCTCGCCGAGTGGTGCGAGGTCAATCGACCGCAGGAGACTTGCAAGCCCTTTTGAATATTTACAATTGCCATTTTGGAGTGCTGGCGCATTTTCGCCTGCTTTCGTTATGACAGACAAGACAGCCAATCAGGACAATTCGCATGATCTCTATGCAGTCCGCCTCCAAAAGCTCGAGAATCTTTGCAAGGAAGGGCGTAACCCTTTCCAGGCAAATTGCGTGCAGACGCATACATCCAGCGAGGCAGTTAAACTTTATAAAGAAGGTGTCGCCGACGAAGACCAAGTTGAGGTATCTGTCGCAGGGCGTATCACAGTCTTTCGAGTGATGGGCAAGGCCAGCTTTATTAAAATTCAAGACAGCGATGGCCCGATTCAGTGTTACGTTACGCGCGACGAATTACCTGAAGGTGAATACAACACATATTTCAAAAAAATGCTCGATTTGGGCGATATCATCGGTGTCACTGGCAAGCTCTTCAAAACCAAGACAGGTGAAATTACCGTGCGCGCCGCAAGTTACACCTTGGTGTCAAAGTCACTACGTCCGCTCCCTGAAAAGTGGGCAGGCCTCACTGATGATGACAAGATTTATCGCCAGCGTTACTTAGACTTGATCGTGAATCAAGAGTCTCGCGAGCGTTTTCGTCACCGAGCGAAGATTATTCAAGAGATGCGTAAGTATCTGTGGGATCGTAGTTTTACGGAGGTCGAAACCCCGATGCTTCAGAGTGTCGCAGGCGGTGCCGCAGCACGTCCCTTTATCACGCACTCTAACGCGCTCGATTGCCAGTTCTACATGCGAATCGCGCTAGAGCTTTATCTCAAGCGCATGCTAGTAGCTGGTGAAGACCGTGTGTTTGAGATCGGGCGGGTTTTTCGTAACGAAGGGTTATCGCGTCGTCACAATCCAGAGTTTACCATGTTAGAGCTTTACCAAGCCTACACCGACTTTCGTGGGATGATGGAGCTGACGCAGGGCCTGATTCAGCACGTCGCGAAGACGGTGATCGGTTCGCTCGAAATCGCCCGTCCCGATGGCACTGTAATAAATCTCGATGGCGATTGGCGTGAAGCCAAGTATAAGGATCTCATTATCGAAGCAACGGGCGATGCTGACTGGTTCAGCTACGACCGTGATACTAAGCTGAAAAAGGCGCGTGCGCTAAATATAGAAGTCGACGGTGAGCTCGAAGATTACGAGATCTCCAATAATGTCTTTGAGAAGATTATTGAGCCGACTTTAATTCAGCCGACCTTTGTGACACACATTCCTAAGGAGCTCTGCCCATTGGCGAAGATCACAGTGGATGACGACAGCACGATTGATGTGTTTGAGCTTTGCATCAATGGGCAGGAAATTGCGCCTGCATATTCTGAGCAAAATGACCCGATCATTCAGCGTAAGATGTTTGCCGATCAAGTCGGTGAAGAGGTACAGGATATGGACACGGACTTTCTCAATGCACTTGAGCATGGGATGCCACCAGCTGGAGGTATGGGCCTCGGAATTGATCGTTTGATTATATTACTTACTGGAGCAGAAAGTATTCGCGACACGATCCTCTTTCCGAGTTTGAAGCCCTTAAAGGCCGTTGAGTAACTTAGTGTAATAGAGTTTCTTTTTAAAAGCCTGCTTCATTTTTGTTTAGGGTCTTGAGTGAAGTGTGTTCTACAAAACTCTTAGAAGTCACCGCCGAACAGATTGAAGCCCTCTGCACGTGTGTCAGGGATCACATTATCAGTGCCCCGGTAATCATCTGGGATCTCGTCCCAACCATTGTAGATTTGGTCGCGGATGGAGTAGCGGGTTTTCGGGGGCAATTTCTTATCGTTGGAAAAAATTTCGTAGCCGCTGGAAATAGTAGCGAGTTCGAGTTCCATGCCATTGAGCACAAGTTCCTTTTCACCGTTGTCATCAATATCAATCGCAATGGACTTGAGGCGTAGCAAGCGGTTGTAAGTACCATCGGCCTGCATCAAGCGGATAGTCTGATTAAATTGCTCGAGGATCTTCGCTGCATTCGGAAGGTTCTTACGTAGTGCCAGATGCACAGGGTTGATGGTTAGCGGATCTGCACTAAATGCCAAAAATTCTTCACATTTCTCGGCTTGTTCCCTTTTTGCGTGTTGAATAAGGAGTGCGTCAACAAGGGTGTAGTCAGCCTTATCGCTGATCAGCATTTTAAGGTTATCAATATCGTTATTGCCGTAGATGACTTCCAGCCTTTCACAATCATCAACTAGTGAACCATAGGCATAGTCTTTTACGAGCGCGATACGCTTACCCTCCAGGGCTGATAGGTCGGTGATGCTTACATCGCTGCCTTTTTTACCAACGAGATGTAGCCGGCTTTCTAAATAAGGCTTTGAGAAGAGAAGGTATTTCTCCCGCTCTACGGATTTCCAGATTGCGCCGCAACCATCATATTTTTCTGCCTTGAGATCTGATGTCACTGTCCATTTATCAAGCAGAGTGGTTTCGGCCGTATACCCTGATCGTGTGAGCGCTAGGTGCACGATCTCTGTGGCAAGGCGAGCTTTACCATCCTCATTGGTAAAGGGTGGCCAGACGTCTGAAGCGAGCTGGATTTTGCGCTCTGCAGCGTGTATGGAAATTGTGCTAAGGACTGTGAGTGTGAGCACATTCAGTATGTGGAGTATGTATTTAATCATATTAAATAAGTTAATTAACGTTAGTTAAAAAGTAAATGTAAGATTGTTATTTTTAGCATTCAAGGCATAGATTGGCTACATGCCAGAATTGCCTGAAGTCGAAACCACGCGTCGTGGAATTGCCCCCCATGTGGAGGGCTTACGCATAACAAAAATTATCGTGCGACAGCCTCGGTTGCGCTGGCCTATACCCGACAGGCTGCAGGCAGCTGTTGGGCAGACAGTCTTCTCTGTTCGACGTCGCGCTAAATATTTATTATTCGATACAACTGTAGGTACTATCATACTACATCTAGGGATGTCTGGTAGTTTGACTGTACAGCCGTCAGATAAACCTGTGTTGAAACACGATCACCTTGATATCGTTCTGGAAGATGGAAATTGCTTGCGACTGAATGATCCACGCCGTTTCGGTGCTTGTCTTTGGCAAGCGGTGGATGACGATCCACTCAAATTAATGCAGGGTATGGGACCAGAGCCGCTCTCGGATGCATTTGATGGCGAGCGCTTGTTTCAACTTTCACGCGGACGAACAGTCGCAGTGAAGAATTTTATAATGACCAACGCGGTGGTAGTGGGAGTAGGTAATATTTACGCGAATGAGGCTTTATTCATGGCGGGTATCGATCCTCGCAGAGCTGCTGGCAGGGTGAGTCGCGCGCGTTACCTGGAACTTGGTGTGCATGTTAAGGCCGTGCTTGCACGTGCAATTAAAAAGGGTGGCACGACACTGCGTGACTTCCTCGGTGCAGATGGCAAACCCGGCTATTTTCGAATCGAGCTCAAAGTTTATGGCAACAAGGGCGATCCCTGCCAGGTCTGTGGCACCGCAATTCGTTCAATTAACATAGGCCAACGTAACAGTTTCTATTGCCCGAAGTGTCAGCGATAGTGACCCTTAGCTCTTGTCGGGTGGTGTGGTCAGCAAACGTGTTTGTAAGCCAGCTAGGTAGTCGGAGAATTCTTCGCTCTTAGGCGTGTTGCGTAGTACGCGCTGAACCATGCCCATTTTTGCATCGAGATTATCCACCATCGAGACAAACACTGCCTCCGGAGTTGCGGCCATGGCTGCTGCACCCCAAGCTTTTTCGCCTTGGTGGCTGAGGATGATATGCTCGAGTCGCTCAGTTAGATCGGCATTGAGCTTGGACATGATTGCAGCCTTGCGAGCGATGCGAAATCCGATGACGACATGCCCCTGTAAGGTGCCGATACGGCTAACCTTGGCAGCATATTCACCTTCGTACTCTTCAAGCTTACCGACATCATGGAGGATAATACCAGCAATAGCTAGATCAGCGTCAACTTCGGTGTAAAGTGGTAACAACGCTCTTGCCGCGCGCACCATGTGTGTTGTGTGCTCTAGCAGGCCGTTGTAATAAGCATGATGCATGTTAACCGCTGCAGGGCACTTACGGAAATGTTCGCCGAGTTCGTCGAGTACACGCTGTACGGTTTCTTTTAGCTGTGGATGCTGGATAGCGGCAACGGCATCGAGGAGATGTCCCCAAAGCACATCTTCGGCTTCCGGTGGTGTTTCGATAAGGTTAGCCATAACTCCCTCATCCGCGGCCTCGGCGGCATCGATAGCCTCGGCGGCTTGAAGCTTTGGGGAGAAGCGGTCTTGCCAATATTCAGTCTTGCCAGCAACACGTAAAATCGTGCCCTCTGGCGCGGCATCGATAGCGGTATAGATATCAGTGCCATCAAAGCAATTGGCAGTGAAGCTACCGCTGCTGTCTCCAAGTTCGATACTAAGGAAGGGGTTACCAGTTTTAGCCGTTTTTGTGGTTTTGCGGCGTAAAATGAGGATGCAACGAAAGCGGGCAGCAATATTGACATCAATCCCCTTGATTTCCTGGACAGTTTTATAATCAGACATGTAAGCACTTTGTGCTGAAAGAGGCACTACGGCAAGTGAAAGCGAATGTGAAAGATAAGTTAAAATAATCGATTAATCATTTTTAGATTTTAATCAGATAAAATATTTATAACGTTTTATTAATTATTTTTTGATGATTTATGTTAAGTAACCTTATTTATATTCCATGGTATGTCGAATACTCAACAATCGCGATTGTGCTGATGATTGCTGCGTTAGTCCTACAATGGGCCTATAGATTGGTTTGCGGCAGAAATTTACGCTACCATAAAGCTTACTCACTGTTGATGGCTTTATTTTCAGTTCATCTTGTTGTGAGCTTTATCAAGGTAAGTGCGGTTAATTCGCATAACTCGCTAACCAGCGAAAATGGTAATATTTTGCAGTTACTGATTCTTTTCCTTGTCGGGGTCTTGCTTTTTGGGCGTTGGATGAATACTAAGCGAAAAAAACCGATTGGCTCGGCTATGGGATTTCTGGTGCAGTTAACTTTCTGCGGGATGTTGACAGCAATTAGCCTAGTTGTTGCGCTTCCATTTATTATATTTTTATAATTTTTCTTAGTACTACAGCTTAACTCGGATTATTTATTCTCATGAAAAAGTAACCTGAGAAACAGTGCGCCTAGCCTAGCTGGATGAGAAATATAAAAAAACGACATGCCTATTGGCGTGTCGTTTTTTTTTAAAGTGGAGCCTCCTACTGGCTAACTATTTGACTAATTAGGTTCTTTTTCAGGCATGTTACGGAAGAAGATACGGGTTTTTCCTACCCCGCCAACATCTTCGCATTGACGCGTTTTAGCGATTTCTAAGCAATATATCTTAATCGTTTCGCGATCCGTTTCAAAGCGTATTTTGATCAGTCCGTTTTTGAGTAGTGCAGTCTCAATTTCGTTGGATACTGTCAAAGTTAGACCTTGCTTACCGATGTGCACATGCGGCTTGAGGCGTTGGCCGATGCCTCGGAGTTCTTTCTTTTCTGCGCTAGAGAGTGGTGTGCTGTCTTCCATATCGAATTATATTTTAGGGACTAATGGGCAGATGGAAGCTAATCAGCAAGACTAAAGGGAGGAGCATCCAGTATAAGGTGTTATGTGGGATCTGGTTTTTTGATGATTTTATGTTCAAAAAATAAAGACAATATTTGACCACTATCGGTATGGGTGATTTATCAATAGACATGCAACAGTCCCGTCGAAACTTCCTGAAATTATCCATTGGTTCTGCATTGTATGCTACCAATCCCGCAGGCTACGCTGCGGCTGCTGAAGCGACTCAAATTCCAAAACGGAAATTTGGCCGTCATGACGATCTAATCACTGTAGTAGGAATGGGTGGACATACCCTCTATTTGTCGGGTTCTCAAAAGGAGGCAAATGAGATCACGCACCGAGCCGTCGACCTCGGTGTGAACTTTTTTGACAATGCTTGGGACTATCATGGAGGAGAGGCAGAAGAGTACATGGGTAAGGCATTGGCGGGGCGGCGTGATAAAGTCTTTCTGATGTCAAAGTTTTGCAATTACCATGGTAACGGTGCGACGCCTGATGTGGCTGGTGCCATGAAGATGCTAGAAGATTCACTGCGTCGTTTGAAGACCGACCACTTAGATCTATGGATGATGCATCATATTTCTAAAGATGATGTCGAGGATGCCTATCGAGAGGAAGGGGCCATTGAAGCAATTGAGCTGGCGAAGCGGCAGGGTAAGATACGTTATTCTGGTTTTACGGGACACACAGATCCGGCACTACACGTCGAGATGATTCATCGTGGCTACGAATGGGATGCGACTTTGATGCCTGTTTCCGTGGTGGGTGCGTTGCAATCAAGGATGTTTGAGTCGCAGGTAATCCCACTTTGTGAGGAAAAAAATATCGCTATTTTGGGAATGAAGGGCTTCGGCGGTAGTCGGCGCACAGAGCTACATGGGCAGACAAATGTGCAGGAGGTTTTGCAGTATTCATTGAGCTATTCTCAGGTCTGCACACATCTTGTGGGGGTGGATAAATTAGAGTATGTCGACCAAGCAGTCGCAGGAACCGCAGCTGCACCTCTGACTGCAGAACAGCGTGCCGAGTATGCGCGTATCGATGGCCGGCCAGGTACGCCAAATTTTGCTGCGCTGCAGCATGGCGCGAAAGTCTATGGCGCTGGGCTTGGGCTAAGCTGAGGTACTTCGGGCCGATAGGTTAGCGGACTGAGAAACTACAGCCGATTGATGCGATTGGCTATAAAGCCGGCGCCGAAGCCGTTGTCGATGTTGACCACACTGACACCGCTTGCACAGCTATTGAGCATACCGAGCAGCGCCGATAGGCCGCCAAAGTTGGCACCATAGCCGACGCTGGTAGGCACTGCGATAATCGGTGATTTAATAAGGCCACCAATGACACTGGGCAGTGCGCCCTCCATCCCAGCAACGACTATCACGACCTTGCAACTATGGATCATATCCAGACTGGCGAGCAAGCGATGTAGCCCAGCAACACCCGCATCGTATACCTGCTCCACTGTATTGCCGAAAAATTCAGCTGTGATGCGCGCTTCTTCGGCAACTGGTAGGTCCGATGTGCCTGCGCAGATAATTGCGACTTTTGTTGCGGTCTTTTTGAGTGGCTTAATTTCGAATCGTAAGAGCCTTGGGACAGCATCATAAATGGCTGCAGGTATGTGCTGAATGATTTGCTGTGCGGTGAGCTCGTTGATACGTGTAACGAGCACATTTTGCTGATGTGCGATCAGGCTTTGCATGATTTCAATAATCTGCTGCGATGTTTTACCTTCGCCGTAGATGACCTCAGCGGTGCCGTTGCGCTCCGCGCGGTGCAGATCGACACGGCTGTGGCCGAGATCTTCAAAGCCTTGGAGCTGGTGAACAGCGTCCTCTATATCAATGCTGCCACTCTTAACTTGTTCTAAAATTTTTCTAGTGTTCATGCGGTTGGCCAATGTGTTTTGCGTAGTCGGATTCCAGTATAGATTTCACCGCGGCAATGGATTGCCCAGTAGATTCGGCAATGCGTGCGCAGTCCTCGTATTCAAACTTGTGGCGTTTGAGTTCGTTCGGACCTGCTGCTTGTTTTACGTGAACGGGCCCCCATTGTGTGTTGAGGGTGATGAGCGTACGCTTCAGTTTGTTGCGTTGCCACGTTTGGCGACGAATGCCTAAAGTGCGACTGTGGGTAAAGAGAATCGTTTCGAGATGATCGACTGCAGTTGCAGTTGCCAATACATGGAGTACGACACCTAAGCGGCCTTTCTTGAAGGTGGCTGAGGTTTGCCAGACATCTAATGCGCAGCCAGCGAGTAATTGTTCGCTCAGATAGCTGATTGCCTCAGCGCTCATGTCATCAATATTTGTTGCTAGTTCGATGATTTGATCGTGCTCGTAGCTACTTGCGTTTGTTGATTCATCAATGAGTGAAACATACACAGCATTGGCTAGTTTGGCATCATTTCGTTGGCCAATACCGATAGCTGCTTTGAGTTGTATGCCGCTGCTGGTCGCACTAAATTCAGCTTGTTTACCGATGAGTAGAGTGGCCCCAGTAGGCGTAGTTGCTTCTTTGTTGGTGCCGCCACTGGTGAAAGGCTTGCCTTGCAGTAGCCGAGCCGTTGCAGGAGCAGGCACAGGCATCCGACCGTGGGCGCACTGCACCATGCCACCGCCAACCTCCAGTGTGCTGCAGATGACGCGGTCAATATTGAGTAGATCCCAGCAGATCGCGGCACCGACAATGTCGATAATCGAATCGATCGCGCCGACTTCATGGAAGTGCACTGCTTCTGGCTCGATGCCATGTACTGCACCTTCTGCGTTAGCCAAGGCTTGAAAACAGGCGATTGCATCGTGCTTCACTCGTGGATTTAGCTCACTGGCGATGATGGCGTCGCGAATATCGCAGTAGTGGCGGTGGCCGTGATCCTGTTTGGGGTGTTCAATTAAGTTGTGTGGTGAGGTGTCGGGGAGTAGCGACTGAACCGAGTTAAGCGGATCTTGGTGGACACTAGCCGAGTCCAGGCGAACGTCGCAACGGATGCCGTTAATACCTTGTCGCTGGTCTTGTTCAAAATGGAGCGACCAACCCGAGTAGGGCAACTTTTGCAATTCTGCGATGAGCTGAGCGGGGTCGACACCCAGAGCGATCATCGCTCCAAGGTTCATATCACCACTGAGACCTGCGGGGCATTGATAAAGTAGAGTAGGCATATTGCACTTGTTGATAGCTATCCAGGCGGCGAGTGCAAGTTGACAGCGCGATATTTGCCCACAAGCTATTGGCAATATGGAAGCGTTGCAGAAATTAGAAGCATGGTTTGCAAAGTGCCCTGGTGCTTTGATTGCATTTTCCGGGGGAGTCGACAGCTCGTTGACTGCATTTGTGGCGCAGCATTTTTTAGGGCGTGATTCGGTGCTCGCAGTCATTTCTGCGTCGCCTAGCTTAAAGCTATCTGATCTTGCGGAAGCGAAGGAGTTTGCACGATTGTATCACTTGCCGCTAAAGGTGATTACCACGCAAGAGATGCAAAATGCTGATTACTTTAGTAATCCTTCGAATCGCTGCTACTATTGTAAACATACGCTGTACGATGAGCTGGCAGGCTTACGTGACATATATCCGAATTGGTGGGTGCTAAATGGAACGAACGTGGATGATCATGGAGACTATCGCCCAGGTTTGAAGGCTGCAGAAGAGTTTCAAGTACATTCGCCTCTAGCTGAGTGTGGTTTGACCAAGGAAGATGTGCGCGTTTTGGCAGAGCACTTTCAATTATCTTGCTGGAATAAACCTGCGAGCCCATGTCTAGCATCGCGAGTACCTTACGGAGAAAATATTACCGTTGAGAAGTTGCGTCAGATTGAAGCTGCTGAAGCCTTGCTGAAAGTCGCTGGATTTCCGGTTAATCGTGTGCGTCACATGGGCGAAGCTGCTCGGATTGAAGTGCCACAGGAGGACGTAAAATGTCTGCAGTCTCAAGCGGCAGAACTAGTGCCTCAGGTGCTCGCGCTTGGCTTTGATCGGGTCGAGCTTGATGAGGAAGGCTTTGTCTCAGGTAAACTGAATCGAGCGCTAAATGTTTAGCGTTGGAAGATGACGATGACGATCGCAGTTAACAACAGTGCTGCTCCAAGTAGGCGAGTTTTAAAAAACGCTTCAACTTCATCACCACGGCCAAAGAAACGGTCAATGATGACTGTCCACAGGGCTCGCGAGGAGTAGACGATATTGATCAATACCGCTTGTCCTGTATATCCAATAAGGAAGATAACTAGCGAAGTTTGAAAGCCCATGATCGCTGCGCCTAAATAGAGTGGTTTCTGTGCCTCTTCAGGAGGCTTTCGTTGTTTACCAAGCAGCGGGACAAGTAGTGCCACAGTGACAAACAGCGTAGGTGATAGCCAACCGATACCAAGTTGTCCGCGGGCTTCGACTACAAGAATGTCACAGCTTGCGAAGAGAATGCTTGCCCCAGCGGCATAGAGCGCCGCCAAACGCCTGTTTTTACTGAGCTGAGCAGGGCCTTTTTGCAGCAGTGTAACACCCGCAGTGGCTGCGATAGCGGCGGCCCAAAGCCAAGGTGATAGTTCTGTCTGCCCCGTTGAAAATGAAAAGATCGCCACCAGTAGGGTCTTCATGCCGAGCAACGGCCCAACGATCGAAAGGTCACCGACTTCGAGTGCTTTGACTGACAAAATACGACCTAGGAATAGCGCGATTCCAGCAAAGACTGCGGTCAACCACGCCTGAAATTCGAAGTCCCCGCGAGAGACAAAAAAAAGCGGCAGACTCCATAGTGCCATTGCAATATTGGTGACAGCAATAGCTCGCCGATTCTGTGCACCGCTGGTGAGTGCACGCTTGATCTGCAAAGATCCCGACGCGTAGAGAGCTGCGGCTCCGGTAGAACAGAGAACTACCAGAGGGCTCATTATGATCGTTTGTTGGGTACGAACTTAGTGTCTACGGGCACTAAGTTGCTTAACCGCAGAGAGGCTGAGTATTCCAACGATTGAACCGATCACCAACAAGTGATCAGTCGAGGTGAGTAGATGCTGGATGGTTTGTGCGCCATCTGAGCTGTGCCCAGTCGTGTGAGCAGTAGCAAGTTGCGTGATGGAGAATAAAGAGAAGGCTGCGACAAGTTTCATTATGATAAATTTGGATATGCTAGTTTCAGATTGCAATTACCAAGCACTAATCATGCCTAAAAATAAGGATAGCCGGCTAAAGCAGTGCCAATAGGCGTATTATTTTTAAGCTTCGGATGGCTTATGAGTGGTCCTTTGCATCTGGCAATGTTTTGTCAGCAATATTCTGCAGAAGTTCAACCATGAATTTAGACGGTGTCTTGAGGCCTTCGAGTGCTTTATTCGCTCGTGAATTGACCTTCACCAAACCGTCTTCCGCTTCCTGGCGGCCAAGCACTAGGAAATGCGGCACTTTATCAATGTGGCACTTGCGAATTTTGGCGCCGAGTTTGTCGGCGATGGCGTCGACGGTGACACGGATCTTTGCGGCCTTGAGCAGTTTCTCGATTTCACGTGCTTGCGGAACGAGATCGTCATTCATCGGTAAGATGCGTACTTGCTCGGGTGCCAGCCAAGTCGGGAAGCTGCCGGCGAAGTGCTCGATCAATACGCCACAGAAACGTTCCATCGAGCCGAATGGCGCACGGTGAATCATGACGGGGCGATGTTTTTCGTTGTCTGCGCCAATGTAGTTAAGGTCGAAGCGTTCAGGTAGATTGTAATCGACCTGTACGGTGCCGAGTTGCCATTCGCGACCAATCACATCTTTGACTACGAAGTCGATCTTTGGACCGTAGAAGGCTGCTTCGCCGGGTTCTTCGATATAGTCGACTCCTAATGTTTGAGCGGCTTCGCGGAGGGCGTCTTCTGCTTTATCCCACTTGGCGGCATTGCCGACATATTTGGTGGAATCTGCATCGCGCAGGCCGATGCGTACGCGATAGTCGCTCATGCCGAGGGTGTTGAACACCAGCTTGACTAGGTCGAGGCAGCCTTCGATTTCTTGGCCGATTTGATCTTCGGTGCAGAATAGGTGCGCATCGTCTTGAGTGAAGCCACGCACACGAGTCATGCCATTTAGCTCGCCTGATTGCTCCCAGCGGTAAACGGTGCCGAATTCGGCAAGGCGTACGGGTAGGTCACGGTATGAGTGCGGTTGACTGTCGAAGACTTTGATGTGCATCGGGCAGTTCATTGGCTTCAGTAGGTAGCCGTCAATTTCGCCCGAGTCGAGCTGGTTAGACAGGTCGGCGCAGGAGCAACCTTCTTGAGCAAGGCGCTCCACGGTGCCCGGTTCTACGATCGGCGGAAACTGCGACTCCTTGTAGTATGGGAAGTGGCCAGAAGTGCGGTACAGCCCGAGCTTGCCGATGTGTGGTGTGAAGACCTGATCGTAGTCGGCCATGCGTAGCTCCTCGGAGATAAAGTTTTGTAGCTCTTGACGGATGACAGCACCATTCGGCGTCCACAAAGTCAGGCCTGCACCAACTGCTTCATCGATATGGAACAGCTTTAGGTCCTTGCCTAGTTTGCGATGGTCGCGAGCCCGCGCCTCTTCGAGGCGCGTCATGTATTCGTTGAGCTCATCCTTGCTTGGAAAGGCGGTGCCATAGACACGTTGCAATTGCTTGTTATTCTCATCACCGCGGTGATAGGCACCGGCAATAGATAGCAGCTTAAAAGCCTTAATCTTCTTGGTATAGCCGACGTGGGGACCCGCACACAGATCGATGAATTCGCCGTTTTGGTAGAAGCTGACTTGTTC
>JAFMDL010000034.1 GCA_017857255.1 Puniceicoccaceae bacterium
ACGATTTTTTTCACCTCTAAATCTAATACGCGATTCATGTCCAGATGATCTGAAGGTGTCGTGCCTGCGATCGGATCCCCGTCAATCGCAGTTGGAGGCGTGTGCGGAAGGTGCACGGCTGGACTGCAATAATAGAGCATAAACGGCGCTTCACCAGCCGCACTACTTGCGATGAAGTTTACTGCTTTATCGGCAAGTAACATATTCAGTTCGCGCGAGTTCCAATTGGAGTCGCCGATGCCGGGCCCCTTATCTGCAACAAATTCTGGATTGTCGTAATAAATTAAAGTGGATCCCGTATCCCAAGGATACCAAAGGCCATTTTCATGCGCCAAATAGGTCGGACCTTGCACGCCGCAGGCGACTGTGAAATCGTAATTGAAGCCTAAGTTTTGTGGTCCTTTGCCGATCCAGACGTACATATCAACCTGCTCGGGTGTCGATTCATCATCTATCTGACGTGATATAATCGTCGTTCCCGTCTTGTAGAAATCGCCGCCCATGTGCCACTTCCCTACAAAGCCGGTGGTGTAGCCAGCCGCCTGTGCCACCGTCCCCAGCGTTGTATCAGATTCTGAAAGCGCACTGATGTCGAAGGTTCCCCATACGCCACCTGGTTTGTAAGAGCGGAAGTTATAGTTGCCCGTCATCACAGCGTAACGACTCGGCGCACAAAGAGCAGCGGGTGAATGTGCATCGGTAAACCACATACCTTCGTTCCAGAGTGCATCAATTGCGGGAGTCGGAGCCAAAGGGGCATTCCCGGTCCGTTCTAAATGGTGACGGCCGACATCTCCCAAGCCCAAGTCATCCGCTAGAATCACCACCACGTTCGGTTTTTCCATCCCAATCAAAGGGCAGGCGAAACAAAGCAAGCAACTGAGGCTAATTCTTAAATATGGCAGCGGCGATAGTGGCATAGTCATATATATAATTATTAGTGTCGACTTTCCACGTGTAAAGCTTTTTCACAATAAAACATATTGAACGATCATTTTAAGCTGCCAATAAACCCTTCGAGTTCTTCACAGCGCTCGTCACTTTAAGCTCACCTATACTTAACTTATGCAGACTCATCAAAAAATTGAAGCACATAAAGCGAGTGCCTCGGCTTACGCCAAACTGTTGTTATACGTGAGCCTAACTGTAACACTACCCGCTTTTGCCGACACCAAATTATTGAACGAGACGACCGACGGCAGTGATTTTAAACGGCAAGAAATGACTTATTCGCCCGAGCTGATTCAATCTATTGAGCAACTGTATCATGATAAAATCGGCATGTTCATCCATTGGGGGCCCTATGCTCAGATCGGCGGCGTCTGGCAGGAAAGCAAGGGTGCAGAATGGATCATGCGAAATGCAAAAATTCCAGTCGCCGAGTATGAAGCGGCCGCGGCTAAGCCCTTTAACCCAACCGCATTCAACGCGGAAGAATGGATCACCCTTTGTAAGGATGCTGGGATGGGGTTTATTGTGATTACATCCAAGCATCATGACGGGTTTGCAATGTTTGACTCCAAGCACCCTTATAACATTACAGATTTTGGAGACTTCGGACGCGATCCGCTGGAAGAATTGCATTCTGAATGCCAGGAACAAGGCATTCGTTTTGGCGTCTATTACTCGCAGTCTCAGGACTGGCATGAAGAAGGTGGCGGTGGCAATGGCTGGCAAGGTTGGCCTCAGTTAAATCAGGAGCGTTTTGAACACTATTACCACGAAAAGGCCTTGCTACAGGTCGAGGAACTCGTGACCCGCTTTGATCCGCTCTACATGATCTGGTTCGATACCCCAGGGCAGTTTATGTCACCAGAAATCATTGAAACAACGATGACCTTGGTCAACGCGCACCAACCGCACGTTTTAATGAATTCCCGAATTGGTGGCGGGTATGGGCATTTTCAATCCGCCGCTGATCACGGCCTCATGCCCTACGTTAATACCAGTGGATGGAGAGACGGAATTAAAGTGCCCTGGCAGACTCATTCCACTGTAGCGGGTTCATGGGGCTATGCGTCTCACAAAATGGACTTGCACGACAATCCAAACCGATCCGCTAACAACTATATTTATGAATTGGTCGATATCGTCAGCAAAGGTGGTGTGCTTCTACTAAACGTCGCACCCAATGAACTCGGCGAGATTCCGATTGGTCAGGCAAATGTACTGCGCCGACTGGGGCAATGGTTGAAAGTAAATGGTGAGGCCGTGTATGGGGCAGACCCTAGCCCACTGCGTAACCCTGACCTGCCAATCACTCGTCAGCCCGGAAAGCTCTTTTTCCATGTTAAAGAACAGGTCGAATCAAGCATTCGAATCAAAGGAATTGCCACGACAATTAAGCATTGCTACATGCTGAATGACCCGAAAAAGACTTCACTGCCCTTAAAGCACAATGGCGACGAAATTAGGATCTCGCTGCCGAAAAACGCATTTGATGAGGCACAAGGCCTGGCAGTTATTGCCGCTGAGTACGAAGGCGATCTAACGATCACCGATCAGACACTGACACCAAATAAAGATGATCAGATCAAACTGCCGGTATCTAAAAGTAGATTCAACAAGATGAATATGAGCTACGACGCTAAATTCGGCTGCACTCACAAGATAGCTATGCCTTGGGACCAGGGCGGTAACACCATCATTTGGAATTTACGCATTAACACTCCTGGTGAATATAAAGTAATCAGCCATCAGGCTTTTGCGCCTGGACTGGAGGGTGCTCGCTATCAGATCCGAGTCAACCACCAGCAACTGGAAGCCGCTCCAGTGATTACTCAGCATGGGCGCGACTTCTTTAGTGTAGACATTGGCATGGTCCAGTTTGACCAGCCAGGAGACTATAAGCTAGAACTGATGATGCTCGACGGCGCCCGCGCGATAAAAGGCGCCAGCAAAGACCGCAGCGGCTACCACCGTGAGTTCAGCTTGCAATCAGTCGAGCTTCATCTCGATAAATAGAACCCTACCAATGCTTAAACAGATATGGCTCAGGGTTGAACTCTTCACCAAATTCAACCTTCACTACGTCTGTGACATTCACAGACTTTAGCGAATCAGGAATTGCGAAGCTGAGAGTAGCGCTACTGTAGGTATAATCAATCGAATCGCCGGTGCGCATCAGGGTAACGCTCAGCGGTTTCACAGGACAATCCTTCAGCACCACAGGGTCGCGCTCGGTAGCATGGTTCTGCTTCGCGTGAAAATACCAAGTCCGGTCCTTAACGGTAATCGGAACATTACACTTTTCTGGCCACGGACCACCGCCATTGATGCCGAAAACTGAGGCTTCGTTGGTGGACATCCATTCTGCCATCTCGTCGAAGAGACGCCATACTTCGTCAGGAAAAGTGCCGTCGGGGCGCGGACCGATATTAACGAGCAAATTGCCTCCAAGGCAGCGGACTTCGGCAAGTGCCCGTAAGACCGCATCCGTCTGATTGATCTTCTCGCCCTTCGCTTTGTCATAATGCCAAGAGCCACCCTGAATAATAGTACACAGTTCCCACCACCAACCATTCTCCAGAACCGGTTTTCGAATAAAACGAGGATGCGCCATTTGAAAGCCTTCAGGAGTCGCGTGGTCGCCGCTCTGCCCATCACGGTTATTGATCACGATCGGTGGATGCAGTTCTCGGATGTATTCAATACTCGCACCGTGACCACCATCGCCCCACCAGATGTCGGGTTTGAATCGGGTGATGAGTTCTTCCACTTGGCGCCGATTGAATTCCTTAATCGCGGTTGGGCGATCGGCGGGCGGCGCAGGCAGGGCATCCACTATTTCACCTTTATAATTCATCTTTTTTTCACCGCCGAGCGCGAAATTCATGTGACCCCGGTCAAAATACCAGTCCATTCCAGAATAGTAGAATCCAACTTTCACATCATTCTTACGGCACGCCTCTACAAAGGGGGTGACGAGACATCGTCCATTCATATACTGGCGCACCCCGATCAGTGCGGTATCGGAATCCCATAGGGCGTACCCATCGTGATGCTTGGTGGTGAGAACGGAATAACGGAAACCGGCCCGGCGCGCTCCCGCCATCCATTTATCGGGATCGTAGTTCCTCGGATTAAAAGTCTTAGCCGCCTCCCAAATTTCGGACTGCGGATGAAAACGGTCGGCACGTTTCTTGTGCCAGCGCCCCGACCATGCTTCCCCTGATGGCTCAAACTCGCTCACAATGCCCCAGTGCATAAATAACCCTAACCCAGCATGAGCCCACCATTGCGCACCAGAATGAGCGGTACGTTCCCGATGTACCTGCATCTTACGATTCTTAGACTTATCCCAATGCGGCCAAGTGTAGTAGCGCTTGCCGTTCTTAATTTCGACGCTGGGCACATAAATCTGCCCAGTTGCGCTATCAGTGTACGCCGCCGCACTGCCATCAGCATCCTGTTGTTCGTTTGAAATTGCACATTCTCCTATGGTAGGCAGTAAAAAGACAATCTGACTGATGAGGATAGTTTTTATTAAGGACATTGGGCTAGGGGGTTAATTTACTTATATTTAGGAAAGTAACTATATTCGTGTAAAGTTCATATTTACCATTAGACTCAAATCACCATGCGTAAGCACATTCCGTGACACAAATTACTAGATCGGAACATAAATTAACGATTCCACAGCGCGAATGCGCGGGCTTGCGCAGCAAGCGGGATGGGCAACCACAAAAAAGCCCGCCGTAGCGGGCTTTTCAAGTGGTGGCCAGACCCAGAATCGAACTGGGGACACAAGGATTTTCAGTCCTCTGCTCTACCGACTGAGCTATCTGGCCATACTTGAGAAAGGCGGCATTAAGTGTGCGCGCTTAGCCCTCGTCAACCCGTTTTTTAGAATACGATGATGTTTTAATAGAGGAGGCTATTTTTAAGTAATTCTACAATAGGCAACTCCTTGTGAGCACCGCCTCAAATCATCTCAAATACAACGGCAGTCGTGTTATCTTTACCGTCGGTTTGTACCGCTTCAGCGACCAGCTCCTCAGCTGGTGTATCCTCCGTATGCAAACCATGATTTCGAATGATACGCTCTATACCACGATTAAACAATCCTTCCACCAATCCATCTGAGCAAATCAAGAAACGATCACCTGGCTCATAGCCCACCGCACCAAACTGCGGGCTCAAATTCTGATTTTTGCCGCCGAGTACTTGCTGCAACGCATTCCGCCCGGCATGGCTACGTGCTTGCTGCTCAGTCAGCTGTCCATCGCGATATAGCCAACCGACATGCGTATGATCGTGACTAACCTGATTGATACCACCCGCTTTGGGAAGATGATAAATGCGGCTATCTCCAACATGACCGAAATATAGCCAGTCAGGACGCACCCAGCATAAACTCAACGTCGCGCCCATCCCCTGCAGCTCTTCGTAGCAAGACCCCATAAGCGTAAGCTCGGCATGGATCTGCCCGAACAACTCATTTAAAATATCTTGAAAACCGATCTCGATACCAGTCGCTGCAGTGCGAAAAATCTGCGGTAATAAGCGTGTAATCTTATCCACCGTAATACGGCTAGCAAAATCACCGGCATTGGCGCCCCCCATTCCATCGCTGACTGCGAAAATGAAATCACTCGATTGCAGCAACGCATCGCCATATTTCCCGAGACGTTTCACGCCTTCAGCATCTATCGCAAGTGCCAGAAAAGAATCCTGATTATCCTGACGAAATCGTCCCGCATCAGTTTCACCAAACCAACGCACCGATTGGGCAGAGTCTATTGATTGATCTGGCATACTAAGCCTTCCACCCGTCGCGATTAGGATTTGATTGTAACTTTGGCGAAGGCGGATAACCGGGCTCCAGAATCGTCGCAAACTCAAAGTCGATCACACAGAACCGACCTTTATTAGCATCATAGGTAATATTACGTACTTCTGCATCGTCATGGCGCACTCCGTATTGTTCCAGCTCCGCAAAAATGCGTTTCTTTTTATCGTCACTTACATGGTCCACGCGCTTGCCGCAATTACTGGTAACCAGATAGAGGATTTCATCCTCTTTTTCGATAATTTGCGGGACAAAAAGGCAGCCATGCTTTTGCAAGAAATCCAGCACACGGACTTCATTCTCATAGCGTTCACGCGCCTGCGGACCCTTGAACGTCTTGTGTACGCGACCATCATAACCAATGTGTACGACCGCCCGCGCAGTATTTTTAGCTTCATGCATATGTCTATGGCTACAATAGTGAGCAACCTGCCCCACATTTGGCAAGCACTCCTAAAAATTACTACGAGAATTCTAAAATCCTGCGCAAAAAAACTTGCGATGCATTCGCTGGCACGCATTTTGCTTACTTTTGTGCATGTTTAAGGGCAGGCAAACTAAGTACGCCCGCGTACAAGATTACCTCGTTTAAACGATACAACAATTCACTCACAAACTATTATGGCTAAAATCAAACTAGAATACCTCTGGCTCGACGGTTACACTCCAGTTGCGAATCTTCGCGGCAAGACATGCGTAAAAGACGGCGATCCAAGCACTTGGTCTCTCGACGACTGCCCACTCTGGGGCTTCGACGGTAGCTCGACATTACAAGCTGAAGGCAGCAGCTCTGACTGCATCCTCAAGCCTGTTGCATGCTACCCAGACAGCACTCGTAAGAACGGCTTCCTCGTCATGTGCGAAGTAATGAACCCAGATGGCACACCACACCCATCCAATGCGCGTGCAACCATCGCTGAAGATCCAGGTCTCTGGGTCGGCCTCGAGCAAGAATACTTCCTCCTCCAAGACGGCCGTGCACTCGGTTGGCCTCAAGAAGGCTACCCAGCACCACAAGGTGATTACTACTGTGGTGCAGGATACTCTTCTGTTGGCGATATCGCACGTGCAATCGTTGAAGAGCACCTCGACATCTGCCTTGACGCAGGCATCAACCATGAAGGCATCAATGCTGAAGTGGCTAAGGGTCAGTGGGAGTTCCAAGTATTCGGCAAGGGTGCTCACACTGCATGCGACCAAATTTGGGTAGCTCGCTACATCCTCCAACGCCTCTGCGAAAAGTATGGCGTCGATGTTGAATACCACTGCAAGCCTTATCAAGGCGACTGGAACGGCTCCGGTATGCACTGTAACTTCTCCACTGATTACATGCGTGAAACAGGCGGTAAAGACTACTTCCTTAAGGTCATGGACAAGTTCGAAGAGTACAAGGACGAGCACATCGCTGCATATGGTCCAGACAACCACATGCGCCTCACCGGTCTCCACGAAACACAGTCCATCGACAAGTTCTCTTGGGGTGTTGCTGACCGTGGTGCTTCGATTCGTGTCCCACACGGCTTCGTCAAAGACGACGCTTACAAGGGTTACCTAGAAGACCGTCGTCCAAATTCTCAGGGCGACCCTTACCAAATCGTTTCTCGCGTCTCCAAGACAGTCGCAGAAGCCGAAGCGGCATTCAAATAAGCCTACTCGCTTTTTTTATTCAACGCCACTCCTCACGGAGTGGCGTTTTTTTTGCCCTGCATCCCTGACACGCATAGACCGACAGAACCAGCGCTGCATTGTAGATGGACAAACGTACCGATCCACCTCACCTTCCTGACATTGAATACACTCAAGAACATAGCCATTTCAGCGTCTGCTGGATCAGGTAAAACCTATACCCTGACCAACCGTTTCATTTACCTGCTTCATGCCTTCGAACAACCCGAGCGCATCATCGCACTGACCTTCACACGCACCGCCGCAGGGGAGTTCTTTCATAAGATCATCGAAAAACTATGTGATGCTGCAGAGCAGCCCGCCGAGGCGCGTAAACTCTCGCAGGAGCTGGCCATCACGGCCGACTGCGCGCGCTACCACCACCTGCTGCAATTGCTGATCAAGAGTATGCATCGGCTCAACCTGCAAACCCTCGACAGCTTCTTTTTCCGCGTTGTTGCTGCTTTTGCACTCGAACTCGGCCTATCCGGTAGCCTCAATCTCCTAGATGAAAGCAGTGAGCCACGACTGCGCAATGAAGTACGCGACAGCATCGTACATCGCACTGGCGAGCTCACCCACGAACTAAATGAGTTCTGGCACGCCTTCAAGCAGGCAACCTATGGTAAAGAAGCACGTAGCATCGAAAAAATTGTTTCCGACTTCATCGAGCAGCTTTATTCACTTTACCTCAACACACCCGCAGCCAGCCAATGGGGAGATGCTCATACCATCTGGCCTCAAGGCTGCCAATGGAACACCAAAGGCACGCCAGACTGGAATCAATTGGCCGACAATATGGTCGCAGCGATTCCCGAGGATTTTGGCAAAGCGCAGCTTAATGGCTTTACCGCAGCAGCCTCGACTATACGCGACTACCCAACCAGCGAAAAACTCAATACACTTCTCAAGAATGCGCTCGCAGTGGCGCCCGAGGTCTTCGCAGGTAGCGCTGCTTTTAAAGTCAGCAAACAAATAACGGTCAGCGGCCCACTTTGCGATGCCCTCGCAGATTGCCTAAAAGCAGTCGTCTGGCACCATCTGCAGCGAGCGCTCGAAAATACCAGGGGTGTGCACCGTATTCTACAGGCGTACCACGAAAATTACGATCGCATCGTACGCCGCCCCGGGCGACTCGCCTTTGCCGATCTGACACATCTACTGACACCCGACTCCGAAGGCTCTCCAATGGCTGAGCTAAATGATATGGCGCGCCAGCTAATGGATTACCGCCTCGATGGTCAATTCGACCATTGGCTGTTTGATGAATTCCAAGATACCAGCCGCCCGCAATGGCAAGTCGTCGCAAATCTAATCGATGAAATCGTACAAGACGACTCGGGCCAACGCTCATTCTTCTACGTCGGTGACACCAAGCAATGCCTCTACCTCTGGCGTAACAGCGACGACCGGCTCTTTCACGACATCCAAGCGCACTACAACGCGCACGGTCAGCAGCGTATCGCGCAGCAGCCACTCGCTATGTCATGGCGTTCAGCACCTGCCATCCTCGACGCAGTCAATGAAGTCTTTGCAGATCATGCTCTGATCGCCGAGTGCTTCTCAGATGATGCCGCCGCGCGCTGGTCGCGGGCCTGGCAAAAACACGAAGCCTCTCCAGCCACAAAAAAATTCCGCGGCTACAGCTGCTGGCTCGAGGCACAAAAAGGTGACCATCCGACGCGCAACGAGCTCATTCTAAAGCTCATCCAAGATCTCAATCCGATCGAGCGCGGCATCAGTATTGGCGTCTTAGTACGTAAAAATGCCGATGCCAACGAGGTAGCCGACTACCTGCGCAAGCACTCCTCGCTGCCGATTCACACAGGCTCTGCCATCAAACCCGCGACCGACAATTCCGCGGGCACTGCTTTACTCGCACTCCTCAGCCTCGCTGCCCATCCCGGAGATCGCCAAGCACTCGGCTATTTGAAACTGATTGATACCTCAACCGACGGCCCTGCGCTTGCTCAATCTGCGGAGGCCTTGCGGACACGCTTATTCGTAGACAGTCATGAAAGTGCTGTACGCTGGGCTGCCGAACAAATTATCGCTCATCTACCAGCAGCAGATAGACGGCACCCCGAGCGTCTCAACCGCCTGATAGACCAGGCCCGTGCCTTTGATAATGAAGAACGCCGCGACATCGACGGCTTGATTACTTTTTTAAAAAACAGCAGTGGCGGTGAATGCCACGCGGGCGACGCCGTGATCATCGAGACCATTCATAAATCTAAAGGGCTCGAATACGACGTCGTCATCCTAATCAACGAAGACAAAACCGCACGCAGTGAGACACGTATTAGCCCCCTCCTCGACTCTGCTGGCGATGCCGACTGGATTATGGAGCCGATCAAGAAGGACCTCATGCAGGCGGACCCGGCACTGCGGCGACTGCTTGATCAAAGCATCAGCCAGCGCGGCTTCGGTAATTTGTGCACGCTCTACGTCGCAATGACACGAGCTAAACGCGGGCTTTATATGATCAGTGACCTCAAAAGCGCTCATCAAGGCACCACCGTCCACTATTTAAAAGAACGCCTAGGCACAGAAGCGACTGCTACCGAATTATTTCCTGAATCCAGCTACCCAGTGCTATGGAGCACTGGGGACTCCAATTGGCATCAGTCTTTTGAGGCCAGTCCTCAACCCACAACCGCCCACCAACCACAAGCAACACCTACCTTCGAGCCTGCCCACCCACGACTCCAACTGGCGCGCCCATCTGCAGGTAAATCACGCCCCCTTCCGGCAGCGAGGTGCTTCGACCTCGATCAACAGGCCAGTAGCTTTGGCACTGCAGTGCACGCGGCATTTGAACTGATCGAATGGCTGGCGCCGCACTCCGACCTAGAGGCAGCTGGTAAGGATGATCGCCTACTTGACCTCAACGACGTAACAACCACACCTGCCGAGCCACAACCACACGACCCGGCGGTCAGAGACACGCTAACGGCTTGCTTAGCTAAACCTGAAATTCAAGCACTCTTCACCGAGCCTAAGACCCCATGCACCGTATGGCGTGAGCGCGCATTTAGCATTGTCGCCGGCGATCAATTTACCAACGGGGTATTTGACCGCGTAGTCATCTACCAAGATGCAAAGCAACACATCACTCGTGCTGAAATCATCGATTTCAAAACCGACCGTATTCATACAAATAATAGTATCGAGCAAGCCACTGAGCAGCATCGCCCTCAGCTCGAAGCCTACCGTGACTCACTCTCAAAAATCATCGGGCTCGATGCCTCCGCAATCGACTTGAAGCTACTATTTACCGATGTATGCGAGTTGATGACGCTGTAGAAACAATATGATTTCTCTTCGTGGTGGACACGGAGATCCATTAATCCATCCGTTAAAAAAACCGCAATGCAGCTTGTTGCATTGCGGTTTTTTTTAACAGTCGTTGGCAGAAGAACAGCTCGATTGATCCTGTGGGTTCTTTCAGTGCTTAAATACTACTCGGCAGTGGTAGGTCGACTTCCACATCTTCATCATAATCGACCCCTTCAACGCCGAAACCAAACAGGGTAATGAAGTTATGCTGATAGCCAGTGTAATCACCCAAGATATCTAATGTCTCGGATGTAATACTTGGCCAAATTTCAATCACTTTTGCCTGAATGTCGGGCTGCATCTCCCAATCATCAACACGGATGCGGCCAAGCTCGTCGAGTTGTAGGTCTTTACCGTAGAGGCGGTCATCGAAGAGCCGCACCATTTGCTCGATGCAATCTTCATGAGTGCCCTTGGCTTTCATCAACTTGATCAAAATAGAGATATACAGTGGCACGACTGGAATCGCTGAGCTAGCTTGAGTCACCACTGCTTTGTTGATTGCTACATATGCCTCACAGTCATGAGCGGCTGTGATCGCAGCGGCCGCGCGCTCGACATCTTTCTTTGCCTGACCAATCGTACCGTTGGTATAGACGGGCCAAGTCGCTTCAGGGCCGATGTATGAATAGGCCACACTCTTCGCTCCTGGCGCCAATACACCGGCAGCATCCAGCGCTTTCATCCAAAGCTCCCAATCCTGACCGCCCATCACATTAATGGTATGCTGAATTTCTTCCTCAGTCGCCGGCTCAATTGTGATATCTTTCACCTCATCGCGGTCGGTATCCATGGTGCGATTGGTAAATGGCTCGGTGCCAATTGGCTTGAGCACAGATTTATACACTTCGCCAGTTTCCGGATCGGTCCGTCGCGGCGATGCAAGACTATAGACGACAAGGTCTATTTGTCCGAGATCTTGTTTAATCTGCGCGATCGCCTGCTCCTTAACTTCATTCGAAAATGCGTCGCCATTAATACTTTTAGCATAAAGGCCCGCCTCGTGAGCCGCTTTTTCAAACGCCACAGAGTTATACCAACCCGCGCTGGCAGGCTTACCATTAGAGGAGGGACGTTCAAAGAATACACCGAAAGTCGCGGCATCATAGCCAAACGCAGCTGTAATCCGCGAGGACAGGCCGTAGCCTGTTGATGAACCCAACACCAGTACCTTTTTAGGGCCATCGCTACGCTTGGTTGCTTTAGCAACTTCGATTTCTTCACGAACTCGTGCCTCACAACCTTTCGGGTGGGCAGTGATGCATACATATCCTCGGATGCGCGGTTTAACTATCATGATAATACTTTCAGAATTTCGATTAAATTAATTACGCGCAATCAAAGAGACTACGCTCTTGTACGCAACTGGTAATTTACACCTAAAAAAAGACCTTGCGCACATTTACCACTCAGGTCTGCTTTTAAAAAAGGTTGAACGATTCGCCCCATTCGATGCTACCCACGGCCAATACCAGTGGCTTCGAAACCGATGGAACGCAGCGCGTCCAAGTCCAACAAATTACGACCATCGAAAAGAAAGGCTGGTAAGTTCATTTGATCGTATATCTTCTTGAAGTCCAGCGCTTTAAATTCATCCCACTCGGTCAAAATTAACACCGCATGGGCATTTTTAGTCGCTTCATAGGCGTCGTCGCAAATGGTCACTGCAGTCGCATCTTCTGCTAAGCCGAGATCTCGGCGAATCTGTGCTTCAGGCACCTTTGGGTCGTAGATCGAAACATTCGCCTGCTCCTCGATCAAATCTTTGCAGACATAAATGGCGGCAGATTCACGCGTATCGTTGGTATCCTTCTTAAAGGCAAACCCGAGAACTGCGATCTTCTTATCTGATACGGTGTTAAACATTGTCGAAATGATGCGACGACCAAAGCGGTGCTTCTGGTAATCATTCATCTCGATCACACCATTCCAATACGCAGCAACTTCGGGCAGGCCGAAATGCTCGCAAAGGTAGACCAAGTTCAAAATATCTTTTTGGAAGCATGAGCCACCGAAGCCGACCGAAGACTTGAGGAATTTCGGCCCGATACGACTGTCGGTACCAATCGCGTGTGCGACTTCGTCAACATTCGCACCCGTCGCCTCACATAGCGCAGAAATCGCATTGATTGACGAAATACGCTGCGCAAGAAATGCGTTGGCCGTCAGCTTGGACAGCTCTGAAGACCACACATTGGTAGTCAAAATATTCTCCGTAGGTACCCATTGCGCATAGACATCCACCAGCTTTTGAATCGCGGCCAAGCCGTCTGGTGTCTGATCGCCACCGATCAGCACACGGTCCGGATTCTCCAAATCGGCAACTGCAGTGCCCTCCGCGAGGAATTCGGGATTGGATAGGATCTGGAATTTGCGCCCCTTGGAGTTGGACTCGAGGATGCGCTTGATCGACTCGGCAGTACGTACCGGCAAGGTGGACTTCTCCACCACAATTTTATCATTTTCGGCAACTTCAGCGATTTTACGCGCACATTTCTCTATATAGCGTAAATCCGCAGCGCGCCCAGCACCGACACCATAAGTCTTGGTCGGCGTATTGACGCTCATGAAAATAATATCTGCCTCGCGGATCGCAGTGTCGATATCGGTCGAGAAAAACAAGGTCTTACCACGGCTGGCTTTGACGATCTCATCCAAACCAGGCTCGTAAATGGGTAACACATCCGAGTTCCACGCGTCGATACGAGACTGATTAATATCCACTACAGTCACTGTATGACCCGAGCACTTATGGGCAATCATGGCCATCGTCGGCCCACCGACATAACCCGCTCCAATACAACAAATTTTCATAGCTTAAAGTGCGTATATCATATTATACGCCACACAAGCGAAATTTGAGCGACAGATCGCGAGCTAAACAACTAATTTGTTAATTTAAACTTAGTTTCCCCGATCGCGTGCTGCACATTCACGATCGAAACCAGATAGCTGTAGTTCGCCTGAAGCTCGTTGTTACGGGCGTCGGTGAGAGCCACCCGTGCTTGCAACGTGTCGAGATACGTCGAGCTACCGACAGTGTAGCGCTCGTTGGCCATACGTAAGGATTCATTCGCTTGGCCAGTCACTTGTTGAGCAGCTACAAGCAGTTCCGCAGCACCTTGCAGTTCGGAAATTGCCCGCCGCACTTCTACCTCTATTTGTAAGCGTGTCTCATTGTATTTGAGTTCGTCTTGCCGCATTTGCGACTTCGCCTGCACCACACGCCCCTTCGTCGCACGGCCATCCCAAATATTCCAGACACTCTCGATCCCCGCGAACCAGCCATTGATAGAATTATCAAAGCGACCATCCGATGCGAAATAAGATCGGCGAAAATCATAACTGCCGATGAAATCCACAGATGGATAATAATCTGAGCGTGCGATCGCAATATTGTCCTCATGCGCATCGATGATGCGCTTCAGTTGGGCTAATTCCGGACGCTGCTGCAAAGCTAAATGTATCGCCTCGAACAATTCATAATCCTGCACCTCCGCCACGAGTGAATCGGTAAATTGCAGAGCCTCGGCGGCAGGATCGTAGGCCACCCTATAGCCAACCGACTGCTTCAGCTCAGCCACTGCGACCCGATAGTTGTTGTTTGCGCGAATGAGTGCCGGCTTGGCATTGGCCAGCGAAACTTGTGCCTGTAACACATCAAAGTGAGACACTGCGCCAGCCTCAAAGCGACTTCGGATGTTTGCCAACTGCTCATTGAGTAACTCTATATTCTGCGTCTCAACCTCGATCGTATCACGCGCAAGTACGACGTCGTAATAGCCCGTCTTCACCTCTTGAATAGTGGCTTGGATATTGACCTGTAAATCATAGAGCGCGGCGTCTTCCAAGGCCCCTTGGGCACGAATTGAAGCTTTCAAACTACCGCCCGAATACAATGCTTGCCGCACTCGAATGGACACACTCCAATCATCCTCCGCACCCTGAAATCCGACTAATTCTTGATTCTGCTCAGAGTATCTGGAACTGAGCGATAGATTCGGTAAAACTCCTGATTTCACCTCGAGATGTAGCCCATACTGTTCTTGGATCCGCTCTTTAGCCTGCAAAACTGCAAAGCTGTGTTCCATCGCATAATCGATCGCCGCTTGCAAACTGATCGCCTGCGGCAAAGGCGGAGAACCTCGGCCTACGACTCGATCCTCGGCATCGAGAGATCCAGTGGCACACCAGGCCACTATTCCGAGGAACAACCATTTAAATAAGCGTTTCTGCATGATTAGAAAAATATTATGCGACCGGCAGATTCTCTGAGGAGATCGGCTTGACGATTTTACCAGTGTGCTCTGCAGCGATCAAAACATAGATCACCGGAATAATGAATAGTGTAAACACAGTCCCAATGCTTAGGCCACCGACCAACACGAGCCCAATGGAATTACGCGCCGCGGCGCCTGCTCCACTGACTAAAGTCAGCGGTAAATGGCCGAGGATAGTCGCTGCGGTGGTCATCAGAATTGGGCGCAACCGCGTGAGCGAGGCTTGGTGCACCGCCTCCAACTTTGGCAGGCCCTGCCGCTGTAGTGCATTCGCAAATTCCACAATCAGAATCCCGTTTTTAGCAATCAACCCCACTAAGGTAACCAGCCCCACCTGCGTGTAGATATTAAACGTCGTCGTCCAACCAGTAGTGAGACCTTCCACACCGGGCATCGGAATTTTAAGAAAGGTAAATACCGATGCGCCAAACACTGCTAGCGGCACCGAACCCAACAATAAGATCAATGGATCGCGGAAAGAGTTAAACTGTGCGGCGAGCACTAGAAAGACCATGATCACGGCCAAGCCGAACGTTTGCAGAAAGACTTGGTTGCCTCCTTCTTTGCGAAGTTGTCGCGATTCGCCAGTATAATCGAATGCAAACCCAGCCGGCAACTGCCTTGCAGCCTCTGCTTCCAAATACGCCAACGCCGCATCTAAAGTCTGATTCGTAATCCCCGAAATTTTAACTGAATTGAGCTGCTGAAAACGATTCAAACTCCGCGGCTGAACACTGTCGACAATCGTGGCAATCGAACTCAGCGGAATCAGGCGGCCCTCAGGACCCATGGTATAAATGTCATTTAACTGATCTGGATTAAGCCGGCTCGTACGCTTGAGTTGGGGAATCACTTTATAGCTACGCCCATCAATACTGAAGCGGTTGACATAAGCTCCGCCAAGTGCCGCGCCTAAGTCCTGCCCCACTTGCTGTAAACTCAGGCCCATCGCAGCAATCTTATCGCGATCTAATACAATCTCTGACTGCGGACTATCCAACTTTACATCGATCTTCAGAAACATAAATTTACCGCTTTGCATCGCCTTGCTCTTAATCTGTTCTGCGTAACCAAGAATTTGCTCGGTTTCCGCCGTCGATGCCAACACGAATTCCACTGGCATCTCACCTCCTCCGGGTAGCGCAGACGGTGTCAGCATAAAGGCATTAATGCCAGGGATCACACTTACTCGTTGCTGAACATCCTGAGTAATTTGCACAGAGCTGCGATCACGCTCCGACCAAGGCACTAGCCCCATGCCGCCCATGCCAAACATCGGGTTAGTAATCTGGAAGGTGAAATCGTACTCAGGTGTCTCGGCATACACATCATACATCTGCTGAGTGTAATGCGACACTTGCTCCAGCGTACTATTCGAAGGCGTTTGGACGATACCAAATAAGAAACCCTGATCTTCGGTCGGCGCGAGTTCAGGAGGCGACAGTATGAACATAGGAATCGCCAACACCGTAAGCGCAATCCAAATCGTGTAAATCCATGGTCTTGAGTTGAGCGCGGCAGATAATAGTTTCGAATACCGATGCTTCAGTGCCTCAAACTGCCGAGTAATCCAGCCCGCAAAGCCGCGCTCACTTTCATTAGCTCGCAAAAACCTTGAAGACATCATTGGCGACAGTGTCAACGCCACCACTGTAGAAATCACCACCGCACCGGTCAGCGTTAATGCAAACTCCATGAAATACGCCCCCGTCAAACCTCCCTGCAATGCAATTGGAGTGTACACCGCCAGCAGTACCAAAGTCGTGGCAATCACAGGCCCGACGAGCTCGCGTGCTGCGATCAACGCCGCTTCAATACGCCCTTTGCCTTCAGTTAGATGCCGCTCCACATTCTCAACGACAACGATGGCATCATCGACCACTAATCCTACCGACAACACGATTGCTAGCAAGGTAAGCAAGTTGAGACTAAATCCCAGCAATTGCATTAGAAAGAAACCACCGATCAAGGAAATCGGAATCGCAATCACTGGCACAATCACCGCGCGCAGCGAACCAAGGAATAAAAAGATCACGACCATCACGATCAGCAACGTCTCGCTGAGCGTATGATACACTTCGGAAATCGCATCTTCAATGTATTCAGTCGAGTCATACGCGATCGTCGCTTGCATGCCCTGCGGCAACCCCTGCTTGATACGATCTAACTCAGCACGCACACCGGCCATTACATCGAGCGTGTTCGCATTGGGCAGCACCCAAATCCCCATAAAGACCGCTTTCTCTCCAGAAAATCGGACATCCGCATCATAGGTCTCGGCACCAAGCACCACATCCGCAACATCAGACAACCGCACTAACCCGCCGTTACGCTCTGCGATTACCAAGCGCTCAAAATCATCGACCGTGCTTAAATCAGTATTGGCAGTCAGATTCACCGTGATTAATTGCCCCTTGGTCTGACCCACTGCTGAGAGATAGTTGTTCGCCGCAATCGCCTGATTAATTTGCGCGGGACTAATACTCAACCCCGCCAAACGATCTGGCTTGAGCCAGATACGCATCGCAAAATTTTGAGCCCCTAAAATGTCCGCTTTTTGCACCCCAACCACAGCACTCAAGCGTGGCTGCACAACACGCGTCAAATAATCCGTCACTTCATTGGCTGCCAAAATATTCGAGCGGAAACTCAGGTACGATGCAGCGATTTGAGAATCCGCCGTCTCAATCGTCAGGATCGGGACCTCTGACTCAGGCGGCAGATCACCACGCACCTGATCCACCTTGGTACTAATCTCACTCAGTGCGGTCTTGCCATCGTAATTGAGTTTCAAGCGAGCCTGAATTGTAGAGACTCCTTGAATACTGGTAGACTCGATATAATCGATCCCATCAGCCGCCGCAATCGCGCGCTCAATCGGCGTCGTAATAAAACCCCGCACCAATTTCGCATCCGCACCGATGTATGCAGTGGTGATGGTGATCACTGCATTCTCGTTCTTTGGATACTGGCGCACGTTCAAAGTGAAGTATGCCTGCAAGCCAACGATCACAATTGCCAGATTCACCACGATTGCCAGAATCGGGCGCTTGATAAACAAATCAGTAAAGGATTTTTGCACGCTCATTGAATTGGGTGGTTGATCGATTACAAGGCGTGTTACGCATCGGTAGGCGTCGGCGCTAGCTGAGGTATAGGCGCACGATCATCTTGCAGCATCACTGGCGCTCCTGGATAGAGTTTAAAAGCACCATCAGTCACTACGCGGTCCGTCGCATCTAGCCCATCGATCACTTCGACATAATCACCGCGCCGCTCGCCGAGCCGTACAAACTTCTGTGTGGCTACCATGCCCTCTCCCTCTTGAGCAGGATTAACTACATAGATCGAATTACCAAACGAAGCATACAACACCGCACTGGCTGGCACCGCCCGAACAGCTCGTGGCTTTTCGCGCTCGATGCGCACATTCACAAACATACCCACACGCAAAATACCATCGGGATTCGGCAGCATTGCTTGTACTTCAATCATACGAGTCGCTTGATCTATCTGCGCCTCTAGAGCCCCGACTTTACCTGCCATGACTTGCCCCTCAAATGCATCGGATGTCACCTCTACTGGCAGCCCTTTTTGTAGATAAGACAATGCTTTCTGCGGCATAAAAAAGGTCACATTAATTGGGTCCATTGACACCAGACTAACAACTGTGTCCCCAGGATTCAGATATTGCCCAACATTCACTCGCCGAATTCCCAATAGTCCGTCAAAAGGCGCGACGATCTTCTTCTTCTCGATCATTGCTTCGACATTAGCTACGCGAGCAACTGCCTGCTTATACTCTGCATCGGCCACATCGAACTCAGCCTGAGAAATCGTCTTGCGCTCCAGTAGCTGGCGCGAGCGATCGACACTCAACTTGGTCAGATCAGCGGCCGCGCGGACAGACTCCAATTCTGCCTGCTCACTGCCATCATCCAACTGCATCAGCTGCGTGCCTTGTTGCACAGGTTGTCCCGATTTAAAACTCAAGTCTGTAATGATTCCCGGTGATTCCACCGACAGAATCACTCCCTTCAATGCCGAGATCGAGCCAATCGCAGTCGCCTCCACTGGCCATTGCATCTCGCTGACATCCGCCGTCGCGACAGATGCTCGCGGCGGCCCCTGCAACTCGCCCGCGGCGATCATCGTCTGGATGTTCGATATAAAAAGTCCCACCAGTACACCTACGATCACCAAGATGACAATTAGAGTCAGCAAAGTCTTTGTAACAAATCCTTGAAAAGTATGTTTTGGCATAGAAAAAATGGTTAATGGTATCGTAAATCACTGCGCTGCCTTACAGTTTCTGCCACCTGATTACTTCGGCGGGCGCACAACAGTAGATGATGATGCATATTTAAAGAGAGGATTAATTGCACTAGTAAATTCTAGCGCCTATTATTCAAACGATTCTACCTTCGTTTACCCTATGCGATCCGCCTTATAAGCAAGCCCGATTTCCTGGCGCCACCAGTCAAGCGCCTTCATATTACCCAAGGTGTCGTCGAAGCGCATGGCGACTTCGGTGGCGGCAATTGGGCGCCCGCGCAACTCGTTTGTAAAGCTCTCGATTTCGTAAGCGAATAAATGACGCTGCTTCGGCATCGCGATCTCCTGTGCCGACTGCTGGCCGT
The DNA here is from genome assembly GCA_017857255.1 of Puniceicoccaceae bacterium. GTDB lineage: Bacteria > Verrucomicrobiota > Verrucomicrobiia > Opitutales > Coraliomargaritaceae > Lentimonas. The sequence continues at coordinate 19,716 of JAFMDL010000034.1, forward strand.
CGAGTTCAACCCGAATCGTACCCGGGCAATGCCACGGCAGTTCCACTGTAATTCGACCCTTCTCGCCAAGCACCACTGCCACATTTTCGTGATTCATCCTAAGCGCGCAAGTCGCCTGCGCCAAAATATCGCCCTCAAATCGCATGGCTGCCGTTGTCCACATATCAGTCTTCGTTTGTGTATCTAAGTGCCCCACCGCCTTAAGCTCCAGTGGCTCCGCAAACAGCCGCCCTTGGGCACGACCAGCAATCAGGCGACAAAACGACATCGTATAGCAGCCGATATCTAAAATCCCACCACCGCCGAGGGACTTGGCCTGAATACGCGACTCAGGCTGCTCACCCGAATTATAGCAAAAATTCGCCTCAATCATCCTTACCTTACCAATCACACCCGAAGTGACCAAATCCACCACGCGCTGAGTCTGCGGATGGTGTCGATACATAAAAGCTTCGCGCAACAAGCAACGATTCTCATCCGCAAGCTTCTTGGCCTGCTTGGCCTCACGCAGATTCATCGTCAATGGCTTCTCACAGAGCACATGCTTGCCAGCCTGCACACAGTACGCGATCCACTCCAAGTGAAACGGGTGCAGCGTCGCGATATACACCGCGTCCACCTCCGAATCAGCTAGCATCGCCTCATAACTGTCATACACCGCGGCCGCTCCGTGCTCATCGGCAAAGACCTTTGCTCGTTCAAAATCCCGACTCGACACGGCCTGCAGCACACTATCCGGGCAATCCTTCAACGCCGCAGCAAATTGATGGGCAATATTTCCACAGGCAAGAATGCCCCAACGAATCGGTAGCTTTTTAATCATACCCAACTCACCCTAGGAACTCGCAGCATAGATGCGACTCTCTAGTCACTTTTTTTATCACTAATTTAAAGCACAACCCGACACTATCCGACTTTTTAAAGGTGATTTATCCCATCCCTCGAACTTCTCTCTAAAACGCCCGCTTTTCGAGTTGTTCCCCGCGGCATCCGTCGCCAACTTACTCGTTTCCTTTTTTCACTGCTATGCAACCGATCATTCTTCAGGGCCGTCCCGCATTCTCCGATTTCCGTCTCACTGCGCTTCAAGACGCGCTCAACACTGCGGCTCCAGAGCTCGACATCGCCTCGATCGACGCTGTCGAAGTCTATTTCATCGAGTCCGACAACCCGCTCGACGACCAGACCACCGAGCGCACCTTTGCCTTACTCGCAGCCAACCACCATTTCCAACGGGCAGGCGGCTTCTTCGTCACTCCGCGGAAGGGCACCATCTCGCCGTGGTCCTCCAAGGCGACCGATATCTTTCACAACTGCGCCCTCGAAGACATTGCCCGCGTCGAGCGCGGCATTCACTTCCAGCTAGTCGCTGAAGATGGCGTCATACTCAGCCACGAAGACCTTGGTCTCGCCGTGCTCGCGCTACACGATCGTATGACCGAAGCTGTCTACAGCGACGTCTCTGACTTTTTCAACCACTTCGAACCTGCACCGCTGCGCACCGTACCGCTCATGGCCGAAGGCCCCGAAGCCTTTGCCCGCGCAAACATCGACTGGGGCCTCGCAATGTCAGCTCCCGAAATCGACTATTTGGTCAACGCCTACCAGAAAATGGAGCGTGATCCAACGGATGCTGAGCTCGTGATGTTCTCACAGGTTAATTCCGAGCACTGCCGTCACAAGATTTTCAATGCCGACTGGATCGTCGACGGCGAAAAGAGCGAATGCTCACTCTTCAGCATGATCCGTAACACCCACAAGCTGAACTCAGAGGGCACACTCTCCGCCTACTCTGACAACTGCGGCGTGATCCCAGGCTCCCTCGCCGACTGGTGGGAAGTCGATCAAGTGGGTCCAACCAAGACGTATCGTAAAACACCCAGCCAACTCGACATTCTTTGCAAAGTAGAGACCCACAATCACCCGACCGCGATCTCCCCATTTCCAGGCGCCGCAACCGGTGTCGGTGGTGAAATCCGCGACGAAGGTGCCACTGGTATCGGTGGACGCCCCAAGGCAGGCATCTCTGCCTTCATGGTATCCAATCTCGAAGTGCCCGGCTACACTCAAGCGTGGGAAAAGCCCATCGCCGAGCACCCGACCCGCATGGCCTCCCCGCTCGATATCATGCTCGAAGGCCCGATCGGTGGCGCAGCATTTGGCAATGAGTTCGGCCGCCCACAACTCTGCGGCATGTTCCGCACCCTTCAGTTTGAGCACAACGGTCAACACCGAGGCTATCACAAGCCAATCATGGTCGCCGGCGGTATGGGCAACATGAAGCGCGAGCACGTCGACAAAAAGCCCATCCCACCGACCGCACTCATTCTACAACTCGGCGGGCCCGCCATGAAGATCGGCCTCGGCGGCGGCGCAGCCTCCTCCATCGGCGCAGGCTCACAATCCGAAGCCCTCGACTTTGACTCGGTCCAGCGCGGCAACCCGGAGATGGAACGCCGCTGCCAACAAGTAATCGATGGCTGCATCGCCCTCGGCGCGGACAATCCTATGCTCTCCATTCACGACATCGGCGCTGGCGGACTATCCAACGGCCTGCCCGAACTCGTCGAAGCCACCGGTGGACGCTTCCACCTGCGCAACATTCACAACGAAGACTCCTCCATGAGCCCCATGGAGATCTGGTGCAACGAATCCCAAGAGCGCTACGTCATGGCCGTCATGCCAGACCGCATCGAAGCCTT
>JAFMDL010000035.1 GCA_017857255.1 Puniceicoccaceae bacterium
TTTCCATCCAACAGCGCCTCGCGACGAACGACCCACTTTTTTCGGTAGAATTTTTTCCGCCCAAAACTGATGCGACAGCCGAGCAGCTACTGAGTACCGCTGAGCAGTTACAGAGATTCAATCCTGATTTCGTCTCAATCACTTACGGCGCTGGAGGCAGCACGCGCAGTCGCACACTCAGTTATGCTCGCAAGCTACACTTAGACTACGGCTATACAGTGATGCCACATCTAACTTGCGTCGGACATTCACGCGAAGAGCTTAAGCAAACTATCGCCGAATTTAAAACCGCTGGCCTTAATCAAATCATGGCCCTTCGCGGCGACCCCCCTAAGGGTGAGAACAATTTCACTCCACATCCCGATGGCCTTAGTTACGCCAACGAACTAGTACAACTGATACGCGAAGTTTATCCTGATTGCGATCTCGGAGTCGCTGGTTATCCTGAAAAACATCCAGAGGCGCCCACTGTTGAAATCGATCTTCTCAACCTTAAGCGCAAGGTCGATGCAGGCGCGACCTTTGTCACCACCCAACTATTTTTCGACAATAGCGTCTACTTCAAATTTGTGGAAAGTTGCCAACGTGCAGGAATCACCATTCCAATATTACCTGGCCTAATGTCTGTCACCTCGCACAAACAGGCACTGCGATTCTGCGAAATGTGTGGCACAAGCATACCCCCTCAACTCAACGAACAACTCCTTGCTGCTGGCGATGATACCGCTGCAATCGAAGCCATAGGGATTGAATGGAGCTATCAACAAGCACGCGAATTACTTGAAAAAGGCGCGCCAGGTATTCACCTATATATTTTGAATCGTGCGGGCCCCGCAACCACTCTCATGGAAAAACTACAAGCCATCGGATTCTATAAATAATAGTTATCAAACCTATGAAACCAGCCAACTTACAGTTGATCGGCACAGAGCTCTGCATCCTCTGGCAAGACGGCAGCGAGAGCTATTTTTCGGCGGAGTTTTTACGCAAGCACTCTCCCAGCGCTCAAAACATTGGTGAAAAAGATATTTTCGGCAATCAATACGGGGGTCATGGGTCCCGAGAATTCCCAGGCATCACCATTCAAGGCTGGGACTTTCAAGGCAATTACGGCATGAGTCCATGGTTCAGCGATGGACATAAGAGCGGGATTTTCAGTTGGGAATACCTGCAAAGCCTTGATGCAAGGTGACCACAGAATTAAGGTTATCCTAGCGCGATTTTGGTAAAATAAAAAACAATCAGCTACTTACATTTAAGGGTCGAACTAGGCTGCTGTGCCATGCTTAAGTCTGCTACATGGCGAAACTAAGCAAAGGCAAACTTCTCAGCGTACTAGTCGGGTTCGTTGCAGCCCTCATCGCAAGTATTCTGGGCCTCACATTTTATCACTCCACTGCTAGCATTCACCAACTCTTAACGGAGAACCACAAGCTTAACAAAGCTGTGCGTAATCTGACCCACGAGACCCAGATCGGTTATGCACGCATTCAGTCCCAATCATACAATCGTCTAGGTGAACTGGAAAACACTGTGCGTTTCGTACAAACTGCTATCGACGACCCTACAGTCATCGTCTCTGAGCAACACTTCACGGTGAGCAGCAATATCGTCCATTTCGATGCGCTCATTGTAAAATTCACGAACGACTATGTTAAAGATGGATCGGCACGCGCGCTCTATCTTTGGCGACGCATCTATACTGAAAATACGGCGCCCGCCGAAGGCACGCCAATCGAGATCCCAGGCAGCGCCCCCGAGCGATATGATTCAATCAGCAAATCGTTGCATATTAAGAATCGCGGCATTTTCTGGGAGGCCATCTGGGACCTGGCCAACAACACGGCACAACTTAGCAATTACGGTATTGAGGGCGTCTACGGCAACGCTATCTATACTCGAATGCAGCCAGGCAAAGTATACCTTTTCAAAATCAGTAGCACGGGGCAGATTTATCCCGAAACAGTCGAAGCCTATTAAAATGGGTTGTATTCATACTGCGCTATAAATGCTAGTTTACTGAATCAATCCGCATTCATTGAATCGCTCAACTCATGTTGAAATTTAGCTTACAAGTAGACTGCAGTCTAGAAAAGCGTCCGCACGCTAGCTTCCTGATGAGGCATCAAACAATTGATTAATTTGCTGATGCATGCGCTTGGTATCTTCCCAATCACTTAGGTACGCAGTAAAGGCGTGAATGAAATCAAACCGTCGAGTGGCTTGCAACGAGGTTTCATATAACGCACCCAATGCTTGTGCTGCATTAAAGTAAGCAGGATTCACGCGCTCCAAACGTAGAGCGATAATCTTTTGACGCGCGTTCAGCACCGCTCGCAATGCCTCGTCCTCACGATGGTCCCAAAGCTGCATCAAATTCCCAAGTTCTCCGCCGCTAGCACGATACGCATCAAAGTCAGCCAAAGACTCGATCCACTCCCGCGACACATCCATTGACTCATAATACTCAAATGTTTGAGACAAGTGACCTGCCATTTCGTTCTGCCACCATACCGACAAAGTGATCGGCTGTTGGTCTCCATCAACAGGCTGAATCGCTGCTTCTAGCTCCTCCGATACAGCACCACCAGCAATGGCTTGATCCAGTAACAAGCCAACATCCTCACGCCCCCACCCACTTCGATGGAGGACGTAAGGAACCCAATAGCCCTCTCGCTGAGAGGAAACAAGCTCACGTCCACTATTCCAATCCAAGCTCAACATCGAATCGAGCTCCAGTATCCCAGCCTCTAGTGCTTCCTTAACATATTGGCCCTTTTGTGCAGGGCGGAGCGTGAGATACGCCTGCGAACTCAGCGCGGAAACTGCCCAAAAGCGGAGCCGTTTATTCGCCCCAGGCCCATAATTAAAATTCGCATAGCGTACGATGTAAGCCTCAGTAAATGCACGACACACAGTCTCTAATTCAAGTGCCGTACCCCAGCGAAAGTCTAAAATTACCTGCCCCCGAGCACCTATTTCTATCTGATATTCGCTGTCAAAATTGACCCGTTCTTTAGGTCGAAGTGCGACATAAATACGTTGCGGGAAATCATGCCTACCAGCCCGCAAGTAACTCTGACACAGCTCAATGACATGCTCACCCAATGCATTGACAAACGATACCGAGCGATGATCCGTACCAACAATTTCGAAGTAGCGACCTTCGAGGTAAGTCAAGTCATCGTCACTCGCCTTCGCAAAAGCATATAGGGGCAACAGGGCAGCTACCAAAAAATACAGCCAGTGAGTCTGATGTGAGATCCTCATCTAGTAAGCTCCATTCGAATTACACTTTTATCAATCTCAACGAAATCAACCTTTTGCCATGCTTTCTCAACGTCAGCAAATTCATCGGTATCTGAATATGCCCGCAGCAACATTCGCATTACATAATTGCCGATCCCAGCATGCAATGGAATCACTGCATGATTAACACGCATCGACTCAACCTCAAAGCTTACCTGCGGCTCAGATGAGAAGTGCCCTTGTATGATCAGCAAACACTCATGCGTGGATCCAAAAGCGGCCACTTTGAATGGTACATTGATGAGCAATCCTAGCTCTGCATCAACGAAGCAATTCGGCAACCCAGGTAGGATTAACACGCCAAACTTTTCATTGTTTTTTAAAGTCGTACTAGCTTGCCGAAAAGTCGCGGCCAGCCATGCATTTATTTCATCGGCACTCAGCTCCACCTGCGAAGAACGACCACCGAGTAACGCTCCACGCTTTTGTTGCCAAGTCGACCCCGCCGAGACCTTTCCTTTCAAATAAGCACTGCTCAGTAGCTGCCGGTCTGGTATTCGTTCCAGATAGTTCTGAAAATCAGCCACAGATTGATACGGCTTGAGTGCAACTGTAGCTAAAAAAAGAAACGCCATGCAGACCCCCAACCCAGCAAAAAAAAATCCTGTAACTACAATGCCAATTACAGATAGATCTATTATCTTCGTTTCTTTACTGGCAGCCATCGAAAGTAATTACTTCGCGGTTTCTAATGCACGGTAGGTAAGTGTCGTCTGTGTAAGCAACAACAGGAACCCAGCAAAAAAAATGACGCCATAAAAGGATAACCCTACCGCACAGATACCTGCGAAAACAAGCATTGGTACGATCAAATTAGGCCCTTTCATAATGGCCATACGTACGATTAAAACGACATCGAATAGATCCTTATAATTACTGCGCATTTGCAGACGGTACAGCGCTACACATAGCAAAACAGATACACAAATAAAAGTGGCCAACATAAGTAAATAAGCCAACGCATCGAGGCCCAAGGCACTAAGAAACATCGAAAATATCAATGCAACACCGAGTGGAAGTAGGCAATAAACAAACCCAGCTAGGGCGAATTTCAACCCATCGGAAAACAACCCAGCCCAATCAGTCCACTCCGGCAACTCAATCTGCCCGCTGCGGCGCAACTGGGCAGCGTAGCGATACAAATAGCCGAATGCGAAAAAGTTCAGTATTGGAACAAATGAGAGCGCGCTGCCAAGTAATACCTTCAGCAGCAATTTAGGCTGGCTGACTAGTTGAGCGAAAACTTCTTCAAATATTGGCTTTTCCTTCATAGCAACAATCAGTCAAACTAACTGAGTGAATCAGGTATTAAAAGAAAAATTAGCGACTTACCAAAATCGCGTAGAACTTGGCATCGACCAACTGCTGCCTTCAGCAAGCACGCGTCCAGAGCGGCTCCATGCCGCTATGCGCTATTCCATGGAAGCAGGGGGCAAGCGCATCCGCCCAGTGCTGATGATTGCCGCCAGCGAACTCTTTCCCGCACAAGCCGACCCTTTGGCTGCGGCAGTCGCGATTGAGTGTTTGCACACATACACCCTTATCCACGACGACTTGCCCTCGATCGACAACAGTGATCTACGCAGAGGCCGCCCCTCCTGCCATACACAATTTGACGAGGCCACGGCGGTACTAGCAGGGGACTCACTGCTCACGTACGCCTTTCAACTCATTGCTCGACACTACGTCAATGAGCCAGCCTTGGCAACATGCCTAATCAACGACCTCGCCAGTGCGAGCGGCAGTCAACATCTCATCGGCGGTCAAATGGAAGATATCGACAACGAAGGTCAGCCGATCGACGCCGACACACTACGCTTTATACACGAGAACAAGACCGGCGCACTCTTAACTGCTGCTCTCACTATGGGACTGCGCTTTTGCAAACCAACCGAGCAGCAACTAGAGCAAATTGAAGCAGTCGGCTACCACATCGGACTCACATTTCAAATCGTAGATGATATACTCGACGCTACCTCTAACCCCCAAGCCCTAGGGAAGCCAGTGGGCAACGACAACGCTGCCGAAAAAAGTACCTACATCGCACTGCATGGTATCGAAGGAGCCTACACCGAAGCGAAAATGCACACCGCTGAGGCGCTTGCTGCTGCTCAAGCTCTTGGCGGCAATAATGCTTTCCTACTCGAGTTAATCAGCGACTTGGAACATCGCATCCACTAGTAAAGGTAAACAATTCGGGATGATTGGCCACATTTGCTAAGCGCTAAAGACTGCTGCCCAGTCCGCTTGATTAAAGCCGACCAAGCCAATTTCTTGGCCTAACACAAATGGGCGCTTTACCAAATTACCACGGCTAGCGAGTAGCTCTAGGGCGTCCTCTAGCACCATTGTCGGGAGTTTGTCTTTCATATTCAGCTCTCGGTAATCGCCACCAGATGTATTAAACAGCTTGCGTAATTCACCGCCTTTATGAGCCAGCATTTGGTTGAGCTCAGCGACATTTGGAGGAGTCTCCCTGATCGCGATTTCTTCAAAGGTAATGCCCTGCTCGTTCAGCCACTTTGTCGCTTTTTTGCAAGTACTACAATTTTTGTAAGTGAAAATCTTCATCAACAACAACCGAAGGTAATTTGTTAGCCGATGCAAGCCTCACTGGTTAACTACAGCCAGTGGCATAACAACAAGGCACTATGGGCGACATTCTTGCAACCCATTGGACACCAGTTCCGGCGTCAGTTCTACCAACTGATTTCGCAAAAACTCTTGTTCTACTCCTGATGCAAAATCTCGAACTTTAACGACACCTTTCTCAATTTCCTCGCTACCATAGATCAACGCAAAACGCGCGCCCTTCTGGTTTGCATCTTTAAACTGCTTACCAAAGCCTTGGTCCTTCAACGGGTAATCCACACGGTATCCCATAGAACGCAGTAAAGCGGCATCACTCATCGCAGCATCACGCGCCTCGGCTCCACCAATAATTGCAATAAAGTCAGGACTTTCGACATACGTTGACAATAATTTCTTGGATTCGAGTAAATCGACAAGAGTGACGTCACCCATAGCAAATCCCACCGCAGGCATCTCGGGACCACCTAGTTTATTCACCAGCGCGTCATAACGACCGCCACCAGCGAGCGCACGGCCTTCACCACTCGCTTCAAATGCTTCAAATACAAATCCAGTGTAATATGCCAGACCGCGCACAATCCCCAAGTCAATCTGGATAAAATCAGCGGCACCCGCGCTCTTAATCCCACCCAACAATGCATGCCAATCTTTCAATCGCTGCTTCGCCTGGGTCGCTAAGTCCCCCTCAAGCGGCAAACTTAAAATAAACTCTGAAAGTGTGTCGAAATCACGAATCGCGATCGCCTGCTCCACTCGACCTAAAAAACCTTCAGCTCCATCACCGAGCACTTTATACAGTTGCTCGATTGCTTTGGGGCGCTCAGTACGTTCGAGCTTATCAATGATTCCCAACACCGTCGCACTACCCGCCTCATCGAGTCCTTCGGCTGCCAGCATAAGTAGCCAGAGATCTCGGTCACTTAAACGTACTTTGAAGTCTTTCGAATCTAGTCCAAATGTACGCAGAGCCTGCACTAATAAGGCAATCAGCTCCGCATCCGCGGCTGGCCCTGACTCGCCAAAAATATCGACATTAAATTGATAAAACGCTCGTAGGCGCCCCTTCTGAGGCTTCTCATAGCGATAATGCTCGCCGATATTGAACCATTTAATCGGGCGTTTTAAGCTATTCGCTTTCGCGCCAATCAAACGAGCCAATGAAGGAGTCATCTCGGGGCGCAGTGCCACCGTACGACCGCCACGATCTTCAAAATTAAATAACTGCCCGACTATTTCTTCACCAGATTTTTCGATATACAGCTCCAGTGGCTCTAACACTGGTGCATCATACTCTTGGAAATTAAACGCACGTGCGACTTGTTTCCATTGCCCAAAAATATGATTCCGACGCGCGCATGCATCAGGATAAAATTCCCTAAAGCCGGGTAATGACTGAAACTGCATGGCAGAGCGTTACTAAACTGTAAAAATGCAACGGCGACTAGCCGGCTTAGAGCGAATCGACATCGAGTTCCTTGAGTTTCGCCTTCAACTCCTTACCTGCTTTGAACTTAATGACTGCACGAGTGGGAATCACCACATCGGTTTCCGGCTTGTTCGGATTGCGGCCAATACGTGATTTACGCACCTGCACTTCGAACACTCCGAAATTACGAAGCTCTACGTTGCGACCTTGACTGAGCGCATTGGCGATGGCATCGAGTGTTAATTGAACTGTCTCGCGCACTTCTTTTTGTGCGAAATCGGTTTTCTCATAGATATCGAGAACGATATCGCGTTTGGTAAGATTATTGGACATGCTTTGAAAACTTGATGATACGAAAAACGAAAGTAATTGTGATCGCGATACTTCTGATCGCATTTACGCTGTCAAACTAGAAAACATGAGTGATAAAGATCCACCCAACCCTTTTGAAGAAATTCAACGACAACTGAGCGAATTGTTTAAAGATTCAAATGTCAAGGTGTCGACGAATTCATTTGCAGAATCTGATTTTTTTACCGACGAAAGCAGCAATAGTCCAGATGGACCCCTTCAAAATGAAGCAGTTAGCGAAACTGACCCTCTCGAACTAATTCGACACTTCAAACTCAAGCCCAAAGAGGTCAGGGACCACCTTAACCGTTTTGTCATCCGTCAGGACGAGGCAAAAAAAGTGCTCTCGGTTGCTATATGCGATCATTATAATCACGTTCGCCAGACCTTATCGGCTGAAAAAACACTGGCAAAAGAATACAGTAAGCAAAACATTTTGCTACTTGGACCCACTGGGGTTGGTAAAACCTACCTAATCAAAAACATAGCTCGCCTAATCGGTGTACCTTTTGTCAAAGCCGACGCTACTAAATTTTCCGAAACCGGCTATGTCGGCTCAGATGTGGAAGACTTAGTGCGAGACCTTGTTAAAGCCGCCGATGGCAGTGTTGAACTGGCAGAACACGGTATTATCTTCGTCGACGAGATTGATAAAATAGCAAGCGAAGCTGGGGCTGGTGGACGTGACGTCTCAGGTCGGGGTGTGCAAATTAATTTACTCAAACTGATGGAGGAAACTGAAGTCAATCTCTTCAGCCCAACCGATATGATGGCACAAATGCAAGCCGCGATGGAAATCCAACGTGGTAATGCACCTCAACGAAAATCTATTAACACTCGCAACATTCTGTTCATCGTCAGCGGTGCCTTTGATAAACTCTCTGAATCAATCAAGAAACGCCTCAACCAAAGCCAGATGGGCTTTGGAGCAGCACCACATGACGACGATGAAGACCTCTCTAGCTACCTCAAGTATGCTGAGACCACAGACTTTACCAAATATGGATTCGAACCGGAGTTTATCGGGCGCGTGCCCGTGCGAGTTGCTTGCCGGGCCTTATCCTCTGAAGATTTGGCACACATCTTAACGACTTCAGAAGGCAGTATCCTCAACCAATACCACGATGACTTTAATGGCTATGGAATCGAATTCGACATTACGGCAAAGGCGATTTTGTCGATTGCACAAAAAGCCAGCGAAGAAGGCACGGGAGCACGCGGCCTCATGACTGTGCTAGAGCGCCTGTTTAGAGATTTTAAGTTCGAGCTTCCCTCCAGTGCAATCAAACGCTTCGATGTGACGACCGAGATGATTAAAGACCCACTCAGCACCCTTAAAGAACTCGAAGCAAAAAATGCGCATCTACAACAAGATGTTTGGCGCACCGATATCAAACGTTTCGCCGCAAACTTCGAGCAGCAATTCAATTTTACACTCGAATTCAAACCACTCGCAGAACAGGCGCTCATTCAAGAGGCACTGACTACAGATGCTACCATTCAGTCGATCTGCGAAAGAAAATTCAGGTATTTCGAGCAAGGCCTATCGATTATTCATCGAAATAGCGGACAAACTGTTTTCAAGCTTGGCAAACTCGCCATTGAAGACCCCGATAGAGAACTCTCAAAATGGGTGGTGCGAAGCGTCGAGCATGCGAGAGACCATTCTTAACCCTCGTGTAATAATTCCTCACCGATAACTAGATCTCCATATGCCAGAAGGAAAAGCAGTCAGCCAAATGTTTGCCGGTATTGCCGGACGCTACGATATCGCCAACCACCTTCTCAGCGGCGGCATCGACTTCTACTGGAGACGGGTATTAACACGCCTCGTTCGAGCACGATCGCCTAAGAATGTAGTCGATCTTGCGACTGGCAGCGGCGATGTCGCCTTCAAACTCAGGGATCGCCTCGGCCCTGCAGTCGCAATTAATGGCCTTGATTTCTGTGAGCCGATGCTTGACGAGGCCCGTCGCAAGAAGACGCAACATGCCGCCTACTCTGATATAGCTTTCAATTTTGGCGATTGCATGGATCTGCCTCTTGCAGATGCCAGTGCCGATGCAGTCACAATCTCATTTGGGGTGCGCAATTTCGAAGATCGTCAACGTGGCCTTAAAGAAATTCTACGTGTGCTACGCCCAGGCGGGAGTCTTTTCGTCTTGGAATTCTCACAGCCAGACCCCTGGTTTCGGCCATTCTACTACCTCTACTTAAAGTTTATTCTACCTCTAGTTGCAGGCATTGCAACTGGCGACAAAAGTGCCTACGATTATCTGGCTGGTACCATTGAGAATTTCCCTACCAAAGAAGCACTGAGCGAACAATTGACGCTCGCAGGCTACGAAACAGTCCATGCCACTGGTTTGACATTTTCGATCGTAGCCATTCACGAAGCGCGAAAAACACATCCTGCAAAGTAAGGGCACGCCACAAATGCCTGCATTCGAACCATTGGGACTGATCCAGTGACCTAATATCCTTTCTGGCGCAGCAGCTCTTGGAGTTGCGCCTGAAATTCCTGAACATCTGACGGATCTGGACGGTAGTCTGGATCATCTCCTGGAATCAATCCAAGCTGCCCTTCTGCTGACAACTGCCAACCTAGGCTTACACCGTCACTAAAGATCACACTTCCATTGACTAAAGCACCCGGCCGCGGAATTGCATCCACATCCACTGTCACACCTGCAGGCTTAGTATCAACCACCTCAGGCTCTTCAATGCTAACTTCAGGCTCAATCTCTGGTTCAGGCTCTTCGAATACTATATCCAAATCGTCGACAAGGAAGCGTACATCCATGTAAGTCATCGAGACCGAAAATTCTTCGAGCAGCATGCGTTGCACATCTGCCAAAGATTTCCCTTCGGCAATCCAAGTGGATACGGTTGTTTTTTGAGTATCAGAGAGGGACATAAGAAATGAAAATGATTTACATTCAGTGAGACAGACAAGCGATAAAAGAGCGCCACAGAAACACTCTACCCGCGAAATGCGAACCCAATTTATTTACGCACCACCCTTAGAGAGCTGTTTAATTAAATAATCGACTCCGCGTTTCACGCTACCGTCCTGCTCCATCATATTTTCTACCTGCTTACAGGCATGAATCACAGTGCCATGGTCACGACCTCCAAATGCATCACCGATCGATTTCAGTGGGTCACTCGTCAAAGTACGGCAAATATACATAGCAACTTGGCGTGGAAACACAATCGCACTGGTCCGGCGTCGACCGTTCAACTCACTTAAGCGAATCTGATAGAATTCAGACACTTTTTTCTGAATCTGGTCTACAGTCACCTTCGCTAAACTCTCCTCGTGCAACAAATCACTTAACAAACGTTCAACCGCAGCTAGATCCAACTTCTGGTCAATTAAAGAATCGTAACTAGCAATCCTAGTCAGCGCACCCTCCATACGGCGCACATTGCGTGAAACACGCTCAGCAAGAAAATCCATTATTTCAGAATCGAGTTTAATATTCATCGCTGCCGCTTTGTTGCGAAGGATCGCGACACGAGTCTCAAAGTCAGGAGCTTGGATATCCGTGACTAAACCCCATTGGAAACGAGATATTAGCCGATTTTCTAATCGCTCGATCTCGTTGGCGGGACGATCACTCGCAAGAAAGATCTGACGACCTGACTCAAATAGATCATTAAAAGTATGGAAAAATTCTTCCTGAGTACTTTCTTTTCCTGAGAGGAAATGAATGTCATCTACCAATAGTGCATCCACCGTGCGATAATACTTGCGGAATTTCGTCAATTTATTTTCGCGAATCGCGTGAATAAACTCATTGGTGAACTTTTCTGTCGAAACGTATGCAATCCGCGCATTCGGGTTGTTGGCAAGCATCTGATGTGCCACCGCATGCATGAGGTGCGTTTTACCCAAGCCAGTCTCACCATAGACAAAAAGTGGATTATAAGCACGCCCTGGGGCATTAGCGACTGCCATGCTAGCAGCATGTGACAGCTGATTTCCGGAACCAACGACAAAGTTCTCAAACGTATTGCGTGGGTTTAAAAAAGCACGACGCGTCTGCGCCTGATCCGTACGGTTCGCAATTGCATCAGCGGAGCGTAAATCACGTGTATCTTGAATCGGTGCCGCTAGACGGTTGATAGTATTTTTATCGGATTCTGCAGTATCATCTCCAGTCAAAGCTTCTCCAGGTACTTCGACCACTTCGATGACGACAGATACAGCAGTTCCGGCAAATCCGCGGGCCTGCTGCGAGATAATGTCTAAATAATTGTTTTCGATCCAAATAGCATTGAATTCATTCGGAGCACTTAAGACGATTTTTGCATCAGATTCCTCAGTGCAAATAAGTCCCTCAAACCACATGTCATAGAGATCATTAGGGAAAAGAGATTTTAGTTCCTGATTGACGCTTTCCCAGAGGGAAAGTGCGATAGATGAGTCAGACATTATATTAGGAAGAATTGAAAGTTTATTAACAGTGCGTTAGCTAGTTAATTTTGGTTACTGAGACGCACATGTTGAGGTAGAAAAATAAAATCTGTAAAAATTTAGTAAACCACTAAGGTGAAGTAATAATGAAATGCCTAAATTTTGTTTTAATAAATTGGTTAACAAATACTTATGTATTCATTGAGAGAGCTTGTATGGGGTGAAAATTAGAATAAAATAAAGCAAATACACTAGCTTTATTGGTCAGAATTTGCAGTAGACTGTCAAAAAAGCGACACTCAGGACCGCTTGGCAAGGTCAACTTCTACACAAGTTATTCACAATGTATTCCCAATAACTTTTTAAGCGATTTATGCAGCTAGTGTCACATGACTGTGACACTTTCATTAACTCTTGAAAAGGCGTGATTTCCACAATATTTACGCACTAGATTAAACCTAATCATAAGATCGATGTGGTTCGTTTTTTTTTATTTTGGCATAAAACTTTTTTTATTTTGTGTCCTTCGCCATGTGCGCAATCAGTCGTTCATTAAATTCTGCCGCCGAATCGTGGCCCATCTGTTTCAATGAGCGCATCATCGCAGCCACTTCAACTAATCGCGCCATATCGCGACCGGGACGAACTGGAATTTCGATCAAAGGCACTTTCATACCTAATACCTTTAAGTGGTTCTCCTCGAGGCCAGTCCGATCCTCATTCATTCCGGCAGTCCAGTTAATGAAATTGATAATCACATCAATGCGCTTTTTTAGGCGCACGGAACGAACCCCGAATAACTCAGCGATATTGATAATACCGAGTCCGCGGCATTCCATATAGCCGCGACTTAATTCAGAAGAGGTACCCATCAATTCTCGATCGCTTAAGCGCTTCACGTGCGTCAGATCATCCGCCACTAAACTGTGTCCACGCTCAATCAGCGCTAGTGCGCACTCACTTTTACCTACGCCACTTTCTCCACAGATTAAGGTACCAATGCCTCGAACATCCAGCAACGTACCGTGAATATGAGTGCGTGGCGCAAACTTTTCCTCCAGTAATAACGTCGCTTCAGTTGTGAATGTCTTCGACTTTTGTCGAGATCGAATCAAAGGCGTCGCATATTCATTGGCCAAAGCCACCATTATTTTTGAAGGTGCGAGCTTTCGAGACACTACGATACAAGGCACCTTTCGTCTGAAAATCTCAGTTAATACGCGTGTTTCTTCTGCGGCGTTTAAGTCACGTAAATATGCCATCTCTCCAGCACCCAATAATTGTATACGCTTACGCGCAAAGAACTTAAAATAACCAGTCATGGCTAATGCAGGTCGATTCAAACTACGCTCGCCGATCGTTTTGTCCAATCCGGCCTCGCCTCCGACTATATCCAATTCCAGGGGTTCTTTGAACGAATCATAAAACTCTCGGACGGAAACAGACTCGATGAATTTCGCGTTATTTTTCTGAGGTATTGGCATGCGGTAACTCCTTTGGCTACATATTAAAGTCTTGGCCGAGATAAAACTCTCGGCTCTTCGAATCATTGATCAAATAATCGCTCGTGCCTTCACTTAAGACGGATCCATCGTGTAACAGATATGCACGGTCAACGATACTGAGAGTCTCGCGTACATTGTGGTCCGTGATCAAAACACCAATCCCACGTTCCTTAAGCTGTACAATAATCTTTTGTACTTCGCTCACGCTAATCGGATCTACTCCGCTAAAGGGCTCATCCATTAGTAGGAATTTTGGTCGGGTCACCAGCGCTCGGGAAATCTCTAATCGGCGGCGCTCACCCCCACTCAGGGTATATGCTTTTTGGTTGGCCAAATGTTGCAATCCCAACTCTGTCAAATGCTCCTCC
Source organism: Puniceicoccaceae bacterium (assembly GCA_017857255.1). GTDB lineage: Bacteria > Verrucomicrobiota > Verrucomicrobiia > Opitutales > Coraliomargaritaceae > Lentimonas. Next base: position 13,975 of record JAFMDL010000035.1, read on the forward strand.
ACTGTCGCCTCACGATCAGCTTTGCTCAGTGGCAGGGTCTCAGCAATGGCGCGTATGTTTTGCTCCACAGTCATCTTGCGAAAGATCGATGCTTCCTGCGGGAGATAACCAATCCCCTGTCGGGCGCGCTGGTACATGGGCAAATCCGTCAGATCCTCCCCGTCGAGAAAGACGCGACCAGCCGTTGCCGCAATTAGCCCTACGATCATATAGAAAGTGGTCGTCTTACCGGCACCATTGGGACCCAGCAGGCCAACAATCTCTCCGGCACCTACATTGATATCCACACCATCAACGACGCGGCGCTTACCATACTCCCGAACAAGCTGTCGGGTTTCTATCTTCGAGGGCACAGTGGCATTATCCATATACTCACAGCAAAAACCTTCGACACGAACTCCGCAATCCAATCCTGCAGTAAATTTACTGAGCCTTTGGCTTCATTTCAGGCAGTGTCATGGTCGCTCGTTTACCCGATGCACGATCCCCTTCAACGATCGCCCGCCGCTGCCCCTGAAACAATGTCATTCGGTGTCCAGTGACTTTACCTTTTGCGTCCGTCACTACCGCATCGCCTTCTAGTACCACCTGACCTTTAAGCGGCAAAATTGTGGCCTTATTACCTGTAGCAACACGACCAATCTGTTTAAAGACGACTGAATTATAGGCTTCGATTAATTCAACTTGCATTGAGGACTCAATCGTTTCGGACCCAGACTTCATAATTCCCTTTTGTGCACCAATCACTTCCACTGGCTTCGCAGTCACTTCTAAGCGCTCACAAGTGGCATCCAAATTGGTACCACTGACAGAGACCGTATCTGAGAAACGAAAGAGCGTATGCTCAGGCTCCTCGATCATGCGAAGTGTCTCCGACTGCACCACAGTCTTGATACTGAGGGGCCTCGGCACAGCCTCCGTTTGCTGTTCAGGCCCCTCTGCTACTGACTTATCGAAGTCACTGTAGCCCAGATCCTGTATCTCAGGCAGCACAACTTTGACGCGCTGCTTCAGGCGCCCGTGCGCCATTGCGATTCCTGGCTGCAACTCCATACGATCTCCTGTAACCACCACTTCTCCCTCATTTACATCGATGCGTGGCTGACCTTCGAGCTCGGCACGCTCCTCGATGGGATAGAAAGTCACTTGATCTGCAGTGGCTAAACGGCCTTCCTCCTCAATCCGTACATTGCCAGTTGCTAGTACTCGCTTTACTTCGCCTGCCTGTAGCGATGAAGCTTTATCAGGGGTCGGGGCCGATGTGGAAGAGCTATTGCCTTGCGCAGTTTTTTCAGCAAACAAAGTCAGAGTCTCAGAATTCATCGACAGTGCGCCAGATAGCACATCCACAGAGCCTTCAAATAGAAACTGTCTACCCGAGGCATCTTCTAGCATGGTAATCACCTCTGAAAGTACAATCGTCTCCGAACTCAATGCCTCCGCCCCCATGATTCCAAGACCACCCGCTTTAGAAACAATCATTTGTGCCCGCCCAGAAGCGCTGCCCTTCACCACCACTATACCCTCATGGCGGTCAATCGTAGAACCACTGATAAATGCGCCATCTGTTTCAATCTGTGGCAAACCTCGAAAATGGGCCGTCTGTTCACGCAGCATGAATTCCGCATGACCTGCTTTTAGTTGATGTTGGGCCTGATGGATCACCACCTGATCACTCGCTATGAGTTGCCGAATCGAATCCAGCTTACCACCATTGACACCCACTCCCTGCGCTTTGTTTTCAGGAGCATCGGCAATGGCCACAAGTAATTCGCTTTTTAAATCCATTTCCCCAGAGACCGCATGCACCGAGTCAGTAAACGTAAAGTGGTAAGCCTCTTTCGTAGTTTTTAGGCGCAAACTTCGGCTGTGAATCTCAGTCACTTCGGGAGCGACGCCTTCATTCGGCGCGCCAGTTAACATGTTTTCCATACCTTGCGTAAATTCAACCACCACATCGAATTTCACTTCGATCTCTTTGCTGTCTCCATCCCAAGACCAGCCCACTCCAGAAACCTTAAAATTCGAACCCACAATCGTAATCGCTTCCTCAGATATCGCACGTTTTTGCTTAGTCAGCAACGTCGCAGCAGGACTATCCATTGTCATCTCCAGCGCCATCCGCTCGTCGCCTGAGTACACACGTAGTGCCATTTCCTCGATGCGGATCTGCGTTTCGTTATCATAGATCCCCTTACCACCCTGTAGCACCCATTGCGTATAACCATTCTCACCAAAACTAGGGAGTCGGAAATTTTGCACCGGTGCACTGGGCGCCATCTGAGCCTGCAAGGCGCACACAAACAACAGGCAAGCAGTCGAGCGAAGTAAGGATTTAAATAACATAGGCCGTTGTCTAAAAAGAAACCCGGATCAACGCCCGGGTTCCAGTTGAAAGTAAACTATTCTTCAAAAAAAGTTGTTAGCTATCAGAAGTCAGGACCTCGTTCATCACTATAAGCGCTCTCTACGGAACCACCAATACGAGTCTACGCCCCAGATTCTAACTCCTAACTCCTACATTCTAACTTCTCTGCTATGCCTTCGGCTCTTCTTTCTTCGGTATCACCGCCTTCACGTGCAAGTCGCGCAGCTGCTCGGGTGTGGCGATTCCCGGGCTTGCCGTCATCATTTCCTGCCCTTTTTGATTCTTCGGAAACGCGATCACATCTCGAATACTCGTACGCTGCGTCAAAATTGTTACCATTCGGTCGAGCCCGAATGCGATTCCACCATGCGGCGGCGCTCCATATTCGAACGACTTTAGCATATAGCCGAAACGACTCTCCACCACATCTTCAGGAATCTTCAAAACATCTTCGAAGACCTTCTTCTGTAGCTCTGGTTGATGAATACGAATACTACCACCACCGAGCTCTACGCCGTTGAGTACGAGATCATAGTGCTGACCACGCACCTTCTTCGGATCTAAGTCCAAGAGAGGAATATCTTCTACCACTGGCGAAGTAAATGGGTGGTGCGAGGAAACGTAGCGCTGCTCATCCTCATCAAAAATCATCAATGGGAACTCAATCACCCAAAGGAATTTGTAATCGTTCGGGTCAATCGTGAGCTTCTCACGTTTGACGAGCAGTTGAGCGGCATCCAAGCGCACACGCCCGAGAATCGTGCAAGCTCGCTCCCACTCGCTCGCGGCGAAGAAGACGATGTCGCCGTCCTCAATCTTAAGCGTTTCGGTCAACGCCGCTTTTTCCTCGTCCGAGAAAAATTTCACGATGGGAGACTTCCACTCACCATCTTCACACTTGATGAAGGCAAGGCCCTTGGCTCCGAGGGTCTTCGCGGTGTCTTCCAGATTACGTAGCTCACCTTGAGTAAGGTCGGCAAGGCCCTTCATATTGACCGCCTTCACCGCGCCACCAGACTTCACTGTGCTGGAGAATACCTTAAAGCCAGAGTTTTGGAAAATCTCGCCGCAGTCCTGCAACTCCATGTCGAAGCGTATATCAGGCTTATCTACTCCGAAGCGGTTCATCGCGTCGAAATAACTTATGCGTAAAAACGGCGCCTTGATGTCGACATCGATCACGTCCTTCCAGACCTTAGTCATCAGACCTTCGATCAACGCATACATATCTTCGCGGTCGATAAACGACAGCTCGATGTCCAGTTGAGTAAACTCAGGTTGACGGTCCGCTCGCAGGTCTTCGTCACGGAAGCAGCGCGCCAACTGGTAGTAGCGCTCGACACCGGCAACCATCAACATCTGCTTATACTGCTGAGGCGATTGCGGTAATGCATAGAAAGCACCTGGATTCATTCGACTCGGAACGAGGAACTCACGCGCACCTTCCGGCGTGCTCTTAAACAGCATCGGCGTCTCCACTTCGATAAATTCGTGCGCGTCCATGAAGTCGCGCACCGCACGGCTTGTGGCGTGGCGCATCTTCAACATCTTAGTGTTGGTCGCACGACGCAGATCCAAATAGCGATACGTCATGCGCAAATCTTCACTCACTTTATCCGCAGAGTCATCCATCGGGAACGGCGGCGTCTTCGATACATTCAAAATCTCAAGATCGGTGGCGTGCACCTCGATCTCTCCCGTCTCAAGCTTCGCATTGGAAGTGCCACCGAAGCGCTCGTCGACCTTACCAGTAATAGAAATCACTGACTCTGGCTTGATCGAGCCAAACTGGGCCTCCAAGCATTTATTTGCAGGATCGAGTACAATTTGAGTCAAGCCTTCGCGATCGCGCAGGTCGACAAAGAGAATACCGCCGTGATCACGGACAGAATCCACCCAGCCGCTAAGCGTTACAGTGGAGCCAGTATCAGATTTACGGAGTTGGGAGCAGTTATGTGTTCGCTTCATGATGAAAACGCGCGATGAAAACAGCTTCCCCCCACGAAACAAGCATGAAAAATGTAAAAGCTATGGTGCATCGGTCAAATATAGAATCATCAATCTGTTCACTAGGGGTGCTTCTTTAAGTCACCTTGGTAAGGTCGAAAAAAGTTGAAGTTTCTAAAGACAAAACATTGACAATCTTTGATTCAATTAACTTTATCCCGAATTCAATTTGATTGAGTTGCCCACCTCGCACTCAAATAAACAATTTTTTTGCTCGGTAGCTCAGCGGTAGAGCAGGTGACTGTTAATCACTTGGTCGCTGGTTCGATCCCAGCCCGAGCAGCCATTTAAAGCCCTTCGAGACATCGGAGGGCTTTTTTTGAAGCCGAGAATCGACCAGCGACCAAGTGATTTTATATCCGCTGGTGTGCACCTTCGTTCGCACTGCGCTGCGTGAAACGAGCCCAGCCCGAGCAGCCATTATTAATGTCCTACGATAAATCGAAGGACTTTTTTGGACACCGTTATTGACTGGGAAAAGCTGCATCAGCCTTGACCTAAGTCATGCTTTTGAGACGATTCAACCAATGCTACCTGCTTTCAATCTGCTCACTCGCCCAATTTACAGCCTCTTGGGTCTGATACTGCTCACTTTGTGCGCCTGTGATCAGCGCGGCGATACAGGCTATCCAGCCACAGAGAAACCTGCCACTATTCAAGCAGGTGCACTGGAGTATGGCCCCTTCCCTGTCTCTCACAATCCTCAGCGCAAAGCACATATCGGCCCTGAGGCTTGCGTTGAGTGCCACGCCGATGCGGTCGCCGACTGGCAGACTAGCCACCACGCGAAAGCCAACCGTCCGATATCGCTCGAGCTCGATCAAGCGGCCTTTACCCCCGCCCGCCGGATTGAAGAGTCTGGGGTGACCTATGAACTATCCGAAACGGACGGCACATTCGAACTGAGCGTCATTGATGGGGGCGAACGCATTGAGACTTATACTCTTGTGGGCGTGATCGGGTACACCCCGCTACGCCAATACCTCGCCCATTTACCTGGCGACAAATTCCAAACCATCAGTGCGACTTACGATGTGGTCGAAGACCGCTGGTTTGATGTCTATGCAGGCCAAGATCGCCTGCCTGGAGAATGGGGACACTGGATTGGACAGGGTATGAATTGGAATGCGAATTGCGCCTATTGTCACACCACAGAATATCAGAAAAACTACGACTTCGAGTCTGACAGCTATCATTCCACATGGACTCAACAAGGCCTTGCCTGCGCCGAGTGCCACTCTGGCTTGGATGAACATGTTGCTGCTGCTAAGGATGGCGACTACAGCCGCGGCCTCACCCCACTCACCACGCTACAAACTGAGCATAACTGTGCCACTTGTCACTCGCGCCGTGATCAACTGACTCCGGATAGCTTTGAAATTGGTGATGATTATCACGATCATTTCGCACTTTCTTTCCCTGACCAGCCGAATCTGTATCATCATGATGGACAAATTCTGGATGAAGACTTCGTCTACGGATCCTTTCAAATGAGCCGTATGGCCCACGCGGGCGTCAGCTGCAAAGATTGCCATAATCCACACACGCTCAAACCGGTTCTCCCTATTGAGAATAATCTATTGTGTATGCGTTGCCACTCTGGCGGCGTTGAAAATGCGCCTGTGATCGAACCGCTCGCACACAGCTTCCACAGCGAAGGTAGCACTGGGAATCAATGTGTAAATTGCCACATGTCAAAGACCACTTACATGCAGGTCGATCCGCGTGCAGATCACGCCTTTTTGTCCCCAGACCCACTACTCACGAAAGAACTCGGCATTCCCAACGCCTGCAATAAATGCCACACAGATCAGAGCGTCGATTGGGCCGTTGAGTGGTCGGAAAAATGGTATGGTGATGCCATGAAAAATCATCGCCAGCGTAAGCGCGCACGGATTATCGCAGCAGCCCACAACTTCGACCCAAGTGCCCTGCCCAAGTTGCTGGCACTGCTCAAAGACGAAGACATACCAGGCTGGCGTGCAACCTATACTGGACTACTCGCGAATTACTTGCCGAACCAATCCGTGGCAAACGTACTCAAGACACTGACAAAGGACCCGAGCCCCATGGTGCGCTCGCGCGTAGCAAGTGCACTCGAACGCGCAGGTGAGACCGAAGCCGCACTCGACATGCTCACCGACAGCTCTCGCAGCGTGCGCCTCTCGGCCGCCCGCCCACTTGCTGCCAGCCAAACAATCCCTGACCCCATCGCGAAGAAAGATTGGGACGACTATGTCGAATTTAACAGTGATCGACCGCAAAGCCTACTGATGCTGGCCAACACCGCCAACCGTGAAGGCCGCCCTGCGGATACCAAGAAATACGTTGAGCGCGCAATCAGACTAGATCAGCTCAACCCTGAAATGTACCATCAGGCAGCCATCCTATTGAGCGCTGCGAAACTCAACGAGCTTGCTAAGCAAGCGCTTAACAAGGGCTGGGGACTGGCTCCCAAGAACCCCTCCTTCCCCTACTCACTAGGACTCATCGCAGCCGAGGAACAAGACCTGCAAACAGCTATCGGTTATCTCGAAGAGACGGTCGCTATTGAGCCTCGCTTCAGCCGTGCTTGGTATAATTTAAGCCTCGCTTACCGACAGGTTAATCGCGCCGAGGATGCCGCTCGCGCACTCCAACGTGCCCAAGTCGGACAATAGCAACTGCACCGCAGCAAACTAAGCACTGAAAAATTACTATGAAACTCAAACAGGGACAAATCTGGAAAACAGAAAGTGCTTACGTGCGTATCGTGCAACTCGAACGCCTCTCGGTCGGCTTTAAGATGATGGCCGATGCCTTTTCCAAAGATGGCGCTCACAAGCAGCTAAGCAAAAAAGAATTTTGCCGTCTGATCAAAGGCGCCTCGCTCCTCGAAGAGGGTTGAATTCCGGAACTTCCTGGATGCGTGACGCTGCCAGAGTACAGGATTGGCGCACAAAAAAAGTCGGGGCAGATACGTCACCTTCAACGTATCCGCCCTGACAATAAGACTTGCTAGGCGCTGCGCTTATTCGCCGATCTTAACTAGCTTCAGTTTCCATATTTGCTCGGCGTACTGGCTGATCGTACGATCCGAAGAGAACTTGCCCATCATCGCAGTGTTAATAATCGCCATCTTTGCCCAGCGCTTCTTATCGCTAAACGCCAGATCCACTTCTTCCTGCGCCCGCACATAGCCTGCGTAATCAGCCAAGCAGAGGTAGGGATCGCCACCTTCAAGTAGGCTGCTGCAGAGTGGTGCGAAGGCATCCTTTTCTCCAGGCGTGAAATAGTCGGAACGCAACCAATCGATCACCGCCTTCAATTCCCAATTACTATTGTAGTAATCATAGGGGTTGTAGCCTTGTGACTTCAGTGCTTCCACTTGATCCACAGTATTACCAAAGATGAAGATATTTTCGTTACCGACTTCTTCACCGATTTCCACATTCGCGCCGTCAAGTGTGCCAATCGTCAGCGCACCATTCAGCGCCAGCTTCATGTTACCTGTGCCGGATGCTTCCTTGCCAGCTGTCGAAATCTGCTCCGAAAGATCCGCGGCAGGGATCATCTTCTCAGCCATGGTGACACGGTAATTCTGCGGAAAGATGACCTTGATCTTATCATTGATACGCGAGTCATTATTGACCATTTCGGCGATTTTATTAATCGCACGTATAATATTCTTTGCCAACGCATAACCAGGAGCTGCCTTTGCCCCAAAGATGAAAACACGAGGATTCATCTCATACTCAGGGTCGTTGAGTAAGCGGCGGTACAGCGTCAAGATATGCAACACGTTTAAATGTTGGCGTTTGTATTCGTGCAAGCGCTTGATCTGCACATCAAAGAGCGCATCTGGATTGATCACCGTGCCGGAGTCCGCGAGCACAAAATCTGCAAAGGCCTGCTTGTTCGCCCGCTTGATATCCATGAAGCGCTTCTGAAA
>JAFMDL010000093.1 GCA_017857255.1 Puniceicoccaceae bacterium
AGGTTTTGAACAATTCACGTTAAGCTTGGTCTGATTCCACCATACCGCTATGAAGTCTATCGTATCTGTTTGTTTCATCGCATTGATCACGCCTCTACTGGTTGAGGCCGCAAATGTAAGCGCGATTATCAATCAAGCGCGCGCAACCGTTGGTAGCGAGAAAGCACTGGATGGAGCAGTGACCTTGCAGATGAGTGGCTGGATCGAGCCAGCGGAATCGAAGGTGCCGAGTGCGAAGATTCTAATCATCTCGCGACGCCCTTGTTCGCAGCGCCTTGAAGTGAGGGTCGATGATTTGGTCGAGACCACTCTTTTAAATGGCGAGGATGGCTGTATTATTCGCTCAAATTTGAATGATTCCCAACAGCGTTCACAGATTCGGCCGATGACAAACGAAGAGACTCAACGGGCAGCATTTAGTACACGCCAGCTGTTTAGTTTTTATGAGCCAGACTTTAAGCGTGGCGAGCAAGTCACGCATCAAGGTATCGAGCAACGGCGCGGTGTACGTTGTCACCGCCTGCTGTATTCGTATCCAGACGGCATTTCCACCACACGTTTTTTTGCGGTAAACGATGACATGTTGATCTCTACTGTGACGGACAAAGGGGTCGAGAGTGTCGAGCTTGGTGAGCAGGTCGTCCAAGGGATTAAATTTCCGAAACGAGTTGAATACTACGAAGGTGATACGATGCTACATACTGTGGTAATTCGTGAAATTGAGGTGAATAAACCATTGCCGCGTGGTATATTCACCATTCCTACTGGTCAAAAAGTAAAGTAAACGCGTCCTCTACAGTATCTACAGTTGATTCAGTTGCCACTGCTCACTGCCAATTATTTTCTTTATATCATGCAAACACTCGAGTTCTCAGATTCGCCGAAATTTTTTAATGCCCTGCGTACGTTCTGTGCCCATGCCACTGTGACTGGCGATGTTTCAGAGGTGGTCACGTCGGTGCTTGCTGATGTCAAGGCCCGAGGTGACAAAGCAGTGCTCGAGTATACCGAAAAGTTTGACGGCGCCAAGCTGCGGGCAAATGCAGTGCGTGTGAAACCAGCGGCCATGAAAGCCGCGATGAAGAGCCTCACGGTCGCTGACCGCAGGGCGATTCGGGAGTCGATCGCATTGGTCAAAGAATTTCATAAAAAGACCTTACCTAAAGCATGGAAGGCGAAAAATGCACAAGGCGGTACGATCGGTGAGCGCTTTTACCCAATTCAACGCGTCGGGCTCTATGTGCCAGGGGGCAATGTGCCGCTCGTTTCAACAGTCATCATGACTGCCGTGCTAGCGAAGTTGGTCAAGAACCCTGAAATATGTGTGTGTACACCACCTGCCGCAGATGGCTCGATAGCGCCTGGTATGTTGGCGGCACTTTCAATGGTCGGTATCGATGAAGTATATAAAGTGGGAGGCGTACAAGCGGTAGGGGCGATGGCCTATGGCACTGCAACAATTCCTGCAGTGGATAAGATTTTTGGACCAGGCAATGCATTTGTGATGGAGGCTAAGCGGCAGGTGCTCGGCACTGTTGGAATAGATCTTTTACCAGGGCCAAGTGAAGTGATGGTGATCGCCGATGCGGGAGCGAATGCACACCATGTGGCTGCTGATCTGATTGCACAGGCCGAACACGGTAGCGGCAAAGAAATTATTTATTTGGCAACTACCAGTAAGGCGCTACTCACTAAGATTGAGAAATCGATGGCGAAACAATTGCCAGAGCGCAGCCATGCGAAAAAGTGCGAAAAAGTCCTGCAGGACCGCTTTCTTGCAGTAGTCTGTAAGAACCTGGATCAAGCCGCACAGGTATCGAACTACATCGCACCTGAACACTTGGAGCTACAAATTGCCGATAAGTCGATCGAAGCTGTAACCAAAAAAATTCGCACTGCGGGCGCGATTTTACAGGGCTACATGACGCCAACGGTGTTAGGTGATTTCACCGCAGGTCCAAGTCACACGTTGCCGACTGCACGCGCTGGTCGGTTCTTCAGTGGCCTACAAGCGACCGACTTTATTCGTCGATCCAGTATCGTTCGCTACGATGCGAAAAGCCTCGCTAAAGCAGCACCAGTGGTCGAAACATTTGCCCGCTTAGAGCAGCTCGATGGGCATGGTCGCTCGCTTACGATTCGGTTATAAAGGCAGCGACATACTCTAGCAGAGTAGTGAGTCATTCGAGGGAGGTCTGTTTGCTTGCGGTGAACTCTGGAATCGAAGTTGAAGAGGGTTCAGGTATTTTAGGACTTGCTGTAGTGTGTGGCCGCTAGGGTGATAAAAGTGGAAATTATCAGTTTTCTTAACATTTTGGATTTACCTCTGAGGGATGAAGTAGTCTTTATGGGTGCGGTAGTTGAGAATTGATCGCATGCAATCTATGTATTGTTTATCGAACTTGATTGCGCACAGGTCGTTTTGTTAGAGATTATCTAATTCTACGAAAACGCAGGCTGCTTAGATAAATGCCCATGAAAAAAACTTTTGATGCCAATGCACGTGCTTTGCCACACGTACAGGAGCTCCACGCTTACGTCCCCGGCGAGCAACCGCAGGGTGAGGGTTGGGTGAAGCTGAATACGAATGAGAATCCGTATCCGCCATCGCCCAAAGTTGCGGAGGCTGTGGCCGGCGAAGTGGTGGAGTTACGCCGCTACCCCGAGCCAGTGAGTGCGCGGTTGCGAGCGGTGATTGGCGAACGCTTTGGGCTGACTGGTAAAAATGTCATCATCGGCAATGGTTCGGATAATATTTTGGATCTGATTACACGCTGCTTTGTTTCCCAAGAGGGTGCGGGGCACACGGTACCGAGCTACTCGCTGTACCCCGTGGTGGCAGGGATGTCAGGGCAGGGCATGATTGATGTGCCGTTTACCCGCTCGATGGAGCTCGACGTGGATGCGATCGTTGCGACTAACGCGCCAGTTTTCTTCCTGACCTCGCCCAATGCGCCTACTGGAGTCGCATTTCCACTTTCTGCGATCGAAGCGGTACTACAGCGTATTGACGGCATCTTGGTGGTGGACGAAGCGTATGTGGACTTCGGTGGCGAGACTGCTGCGCCATTACTCAACGATTATGAAAATCTGGTGGTGGTGCGCACCTTTTCAAAGTCGTATGGTTTGGCGGGGATGCGTGTAGGGTTTGGCCTCGCGAGTGCAGGAGTCATCAGCATGTTAGATCGCGTGCGTGATGCGTATAATGTCGACCGTATCGCTCAAGTGGCCGCACAGGCTGCATTTGAGGATGTCGAATATTTTGATGTGCAGCGCGCAAAGGTGATCGCGACACGTGAGGCGACGCTCAAGCAACTCGATGCACTGGGCTGGTTTACTTATCCATCCGCGGCTAATTTACTCTTTACCGAGCCAAAAAATGCCGCCGGCGCTGCTGGCGCTGCAGTGGCGGCTGATTTATTCGACTATTTGAAGCAGTCGCGTGTCTTGGTGCGCTATTTCGCGGCGCATCCTTTAACTTGCTCTTTTATTCGCGTTAGCATAGGTACTGACGAAGAAATGGAGGCTTTTTTAACCGCTGTTACATCATGGCTGAACAACGCATAGCACAAATCACCCGCAATACTAAAGAGACTCAGATCGAAATGGAGCTGAATCTCGACGGCACTGGTGTGTCCGAAATCGATACTGGTATCCCGTTCTTCGATCACATGCTCACGCTTTTGGCGAAGCACGGGTTGTTTGATTTAAAGGTCAAAGCGACGGGAGACATCGATGTTGATTATCACCACATGGTCGAAGACACCGGCATCGTGCTCGGGCAAGCAGTCAAGCAAGCGCTGGGGGATAAGGGTGGAATTCGTCGCTACGGATTTTTTCTCTTACCGATGGACGAGTCGCTTGCTCGTATTTCACTCGATTTATCGAATCGTCAGGCTTTCGTCTATACAGTCGATTTTAAATTTCCGATGGTACGTGATTTTAATATCGTGCTGGTAAAAGAGTTTTTTCAAGCGTTTGCCAATGATGCTGCGTGTAACTTGCATATTAATCTTGAATATGGTGAAGAGCCGCACCACATCGCGGAGGCGATCTTTAAAGGATTTGCCCGTGCGCTCGATATGGCAACCACAGTAGATCCCAGACTTGGTGGAGCATTGCCGTCCACTAAGGGCACGCTGTCGAAGTAGGCTGCGCGGTGGTATTATTTGAAGGACGATTCGGTATCGAATCGTCCTTTTTAATGCCTAGGTGTGTTGCTTTAAGCGCAGTATATAAGCTTTTGTTGTATATGCTATTAGGGTAGCGAATCGATTTTATCTAAAATCAACAGCGTTCATTAAAAAGATGAACCGATTTACCGCTTACGGGGGCTTGGGTGCTTGCATAGTGTGGCAGGATCTACAGGTTTTAGCGTTTCTTATGAGCGCAGAGACTAGAGATACTAAGCCACGCCTTGCCGTTATTGATTACGGCATGGGTAACTTGCGCAGCGTGGTGCGTGCATGGGAGCACGTCGGTGCAGATGCACAGTTAGTCACTTGCCCTGCAGAGCTTGAAGGAGCAGATGCATTAATATTTCCTGGGCAAGGCGCGAT
>JAFMDL010000036.1 GCA_017857255.1 Puniceicoccaceae bacterium
ATTTCGACCTGCTTGACTTCATTGTAGTTGCGCAGAATGACGCGCATGCGCTCGAGATTGCGGCGGCTTTGTGTAATGATCAATTGCTCGCCATCGAATGCGAGACTTGCGCCTGGCAGATCAAAGTTGACGCCTGCACTTTGAAAGAACGATTGCAGTGCTTCGACTTCGTCGGATGCAGAGGGACCACTTGAGCTCGATGCTGAAGGTGCGGCAAATGGATCGACGGAGCCGCCAGATGAGCCGCCAACGTCACGGAAGCCAGTCAAACGGATCACAGTCGCACGTGAAATTGGGAAGAATTCCGTAATCGTGTTGGAAGTGCCGTCCAAACCATCACTCGGAGCAACGGTCACTGCATCCGCACCGACATCGTATGCGAAGTTCACCTGTTGGGTAACGAACTGCAAAATACGATCGAGGTTCAAATTACGCAGGCTGATGTTCACACGAGGATTGCTCTGCTCACGATTAAACAAGACGACAATATTCACACCGACACGCTCCGGATCATATTCCACAGAAAGCTCAGAGAGTGTTTCGATCACGCGGGTTAACTCCATGCCGGAAAAATTAACCTGTGGAATGATAATGCTGCTCAACTTACGTTGCGTGCTGCTATCACCCGCATCTGCAATTTCTGATCCTGTGCTTACATCAAACACCTTGGGACGCTCCCAACCTTGATCGACTTCGGTCAGCATCTGGCCACGAGTCTTGTATTGGTTTTGCGCATGGATACCACCTAGAATCTCAGCAATGCGAGTTTGAAACAATTTTGCTTCTGGGTTGTTCGCATCACGGGCTTCGACTTCCTTAAAAGTCGCAGCTGCACCATCGTAATCACCATTCAAATACTGGGCGCGACCACGAGTCAGCAAATCGCGAACGATTTTACTTTGTGCCACATATTCAGGGCTAATGTCCTGAATCGCCAATTCATATGGATTGGAAATCTGCTTATCTAGCGATGCGGCCAAGGCATTAGCCGCTTTGGAACGACCACCTGCAACACGATACTCTTCTAAGAGCGCTTCAGCAGCTTTGGCATCACCTGCTGCAGCCAAAGCCTTCGCTTCGGTTAATACAACGTCCGCTTTTGCCGCGTCGATATCGTCCAGTACATCTGCAGTCGATGTATTGAGTGTGAGGCTCGCAGCTGCAGCATTGAGTAAATTAGTCGCATCTGTATACGCACCGAGTTCGGCTAGTTTATCAGCTTCATCGATTGCATTCTCAGCAGCTGCAAGCTTGGCGTCTTGATCTGCAGCGGCTGCCGCAACGATCGATTCTGCCTCATTAGCAGCTTCTTCATTCACTTCTACAGCTTCTGGCGCATTGATCATCGCTTCCTCAACAGACGCTGTGGAGGCTTTTCCATAGATTGAGTTGCCATCTTGCTCGCGATCCAAGTCTTTGTTAATCGAAGCTAAGATGCGCTGAACATTTTGATCCTGTGGCGCGACTTTAATCAGCTCTTCAGCCTTTTCCTTAGCAAGTGCCAGGTCACCTGAATCACGCGCACGTAGCGTCTCAGCCATCAGCTGAATCTTTTCAGACGCATTTTGAGCATCGGCCGCTTGCGGCACGACAAAAGTAAAAGTTCCAAGCGCACCAGCCAATAGGATGGCGGAAGCACACTTTCGAGCTGCGAGGTATTTTTTCATAGTTTGATTCTGCAAGGTTATGATCTGTTAAATGTTAATAAGGAGCTAAAAAGAGAAGTCGAACACTTCTTCGTCTGCGGCCCCTGTTTCTAGAGGGATTTCTGATTCTTCGTTGGGGGTACTGATTGATAAGACCTGCGTCTCAGGATCGGTTTCAAGCGCTTCGTTGCCTAATCTCGTAACTGTTACAGTTTTGTTATCAAGGTTAATTTCTTCTAAAACATAGCTACCAAGCGAAGTTTCAAATGTCATGGAAGGCTTTTCAAGCACGACCTCAATGGCCGAATCCTCCTGCGAGCGGAGTACCACAGTGGTAGTATCATTGTAGAGTCGCTCACCATGCTTCAGCACAACTGCTTTACCTGTGCGCTGATCCAAAAGACTCGCCGTCACAACTTTAGAGACGTTGCCATCGTTATCCTTGATCCGTTCGATCGAAAAATCTACGAGCTTAAACTCAGACTTCGCTTGTTCTTGTCCGACCCGAGCGCGCACCTGTGTTTGCAGTTCTTCATCAAACAAGAGTACGAGACTTTTCGAAGCATCGCTGAGATCCTCCTCGATATAGCCCTCCATCTGAATACGATACGGATCGCGCTCAAACTTGGCTAGGTAGAGGCCAAAAGGAGGCTTACTTTGGGCTACCGAAATCGGCGATTTGAAGATAAAGGTGCCGTCGTTATCGACCCAAATCTGGGGCGGAGTAAATACGTCGTAGAGCTCCAGCGGCGGTTGCTTGGAAGTCTTAGTCGCATCCGGCCAAATCGCGGTTTGTCCAGACGAGGCTGGGACGGGGATTGCTTGATAGGGATTATCCGCCGGTTGGCCGACTTGCGATCGGGCAGTTGACGTTGCACCAGATTGCGTCACGTAAAACCCGACACTTGCAAGAAGTGCCAATAACGCCACTGCGAGGAGCAGTTTATCGTATATTTTATTCATGTGAAATTAGGATGGGTTCTCCTCGGAATTAGTGGGTAAGACGATCTCGATGAATTCCAGCGTAACAGTGAAGCTAGACTCCGTTTCAGATACAACCGGTGTTTGATTAGGCGCGGCTGCAGGTGTTTCAGAATTAGAGGAAGATGAGCCACCGAAGACACTGAAGATGTCGTCCAAATTACTCTTAGCATTCTTCTTCGCCTTGGCTTGTTTAGCACTGGCAGTCGGGCGCTCGACTGCAACACCACGCACCACGATCGGCAGATCAAACTGCGCGAGATTATTCAGGAATTTCCGTAGCACGGGAGTGTGGCCAGTGAAGGTCACGCGAAATGCAACTGTATCAATGGCATCTGGCACACGCGCACTCACCACCGGACTGATACGGAATCCAGTGCTGCCCTTTCTGGATGTACTAGTATCTTCAAGCACTTCACGCTCAACCGCCTTAATGGCGGCAGGATTCGCTTCAATGAGCTGTTTCAGAATGTAGCTGAGCACTTGGCGCTGCTTGTCGAGGTTCGACACAATCGCAGCATCTTCTGAAATTTCCGGTGAACCAAGATACTCGTCGAAGCCAAACGCAAAATCATCCGGCAAATCGATCGGCGCAGCTTCGCCATCCTCATTTTCATGCACGGCGGCCTGCTTCCGGAAATTTGATATATATTTCTGTAAGCCAGACATCACTCGTGTCCCATCGCTGGAAACAGTCAAACGAGAGCCACGCTGCAAACCCTCACGTAGACTCAGTAGCTTGGCATTCAATGCTTCCGCATTTTGCTTCGCCGCTTGCACGTTGTCCGCTGTCGGAGCAGGAGCCGCAAAGAGTAAGCCTTTAATTTGGCCATCTACACTTGCAACTTTAGCCTGCAACTTCGAGCGCTTACTGGATTCCGAAATCGTCAATGTGGTGCCGCCCGCAAAAACGAGCACCGCGACCACGCACAGACTGCAGAATATAGGATTTTTCTTAAATAAACCCATGGAATTATAAAGGTTTAGCCGGATCCACGACCAAATTGATACTGAAAGGAAGGACATTGAGACCGCTTTGAAGCTTCGTCCATGTCACGATTGGGGAATGTGAAGATACGATGAATTCGGACTTCTCAAAGCTGGAGCGCAAGCTCTTCAACTGATCAGACAAGGCGTCTTCATCGACATTCTCGGCGCCATTGATGGACTCACGCACGAGAAGCTCTCCTTTGACTAGCACCTCGTAGGTAGGTGTTCCATCCGCCGCATTTTCGCGAATAACACTCAAATCATCGAGCCAAACATCTTCGGCGAGGTGGAGACTTTCCTGCAGCTCAGCAAAGAACTGTATCCAGTTAGACTTAGAATTCACTAAGCCTTCAACGCGTTTAATTGCATTACTGGTTGCTTTCGCTTGGGCTTGGTAGTCGTCGATCTGGGCTTGGCTCGACTGGAGGGGCTGAAGTCCGGACTCAAGCAATTGGATTTGCTCTGCATCCGCAGCATTCGCACTGTTAAAAGCAAAGTAGACTGGCAACGGCGCCAGCGCCAAGCAGGCCGCAGCGATCAATACAAATGGTTTCTTGCTGGCAAAGGCCATCGCACGCTGAACACCCTCTGGCAACAGATTCACACCTGCCGCATTCGGTACCATGCTGCGGCACGCTTCACCGATGATCTCACTGGTTTGCAAGCGGAGCGCCTCGGAATCGATCGATCCGTCCAAAATCACATTCTGCAGTGGATCGAAAAAATCCACCGCCACTTTTTGGGTGGTCGCCAACTGCTCGGCCAAACCTTTCAGTAATGAGCCTCGCCCATTCAGTAAAATACGTTTTGGAGCAGCGCCACCCTTCTGGCGGCGGTAATTCACGATCGAGCGTGTAATTTCCTGACTCATGCGGCGCATAAATGATTCCGCGCAAGAATTGAGCAGCTTAGCGCCAGAGTCATCGTCCGAATAATCGCTACCACCGCCGAAAAATTTATGCTTAATCGCTTCTGCTTGAGTGAATGACTTACCCAAGCTATCCGCAATATTCTGGGTGAGTGAATTCCCACCTAACTGAATGTTACGCACAAAAAAGCCATCCAGGTTTCGAAACAGTAAATTGGTCGAACGAGCGCCAATGTTGATCAACAACACATCATCATCTGAGTCGGGATACGCATGCTGAAGGGTATTGTAGTCAAGCACTGTTGCAGCACCAATGCTCTCAGGTATAAATCCGGCTGCAGAGACGTATCCACAAAACTCATCCACCAAATTTGATTTAGCCGCGATAAACAATACTTCGGTTTCTACGCCGTCATCTCCAACCACTTGGCTGTCCCATACGACCTCATGCAGCGGATATGGAATGTTTTGTTGCGCCTCGAATGCAATGATCTGTGCCCGCTTTGCTTCTTCGATGTGCGGGATGCGGATGGTCTTTGTTAAGACCTGATTCCCGGGGATGATCAAAGTCGCCTTGCCTGATAACTTGTGCTTCGCGGCTAGAACCTTCAACGCACCTCCAACGCTCGGCAAGATCGCCTCTTCGTTGGAGAAATCATATTGAAGATCCTCTGAAACCAACTTTTCAATCTGAAGATTGCCTCCGTGCGAGGCAATCACAGCAGCAGTCACTCGACTGGCACCGCAGTTAATAATTAATCGTTTGGAACTACTCATGGGTTAAAGTAAAAAGTAAACATCTATTCGTATTAATGGATTCAGCGCCCAGCAGTGGATCCCTTCAATCCAGAGAATACCCCGTCCAGCTTACAAAAAAGTACGCAGTAGCGCTCATCCATCAGATGAGCAATTAAGCTCATTGATTCGATCAATAAGTGACTAAAAGATACTAAGGGGATTTGCATAACAGCACGGGGGATGAGACTGAAATGCCGCGCTAGAGCGCGGCTTAAGTCAGTAGTAGTTACGTCGAGTTCAGGCGCATAGCAATCAATTTCTTACTGAAAACAGTCCCTTTTTATAAACTTCTAATAAACTTTTGCGATCTGCCTTAAATTTACAGTCCAAAAAGTGCGCTTAACTATAAAATTGATCGTATTCAATGCGAATACGCTTGCGCAGATTCGTGCTTTAAAAAGCGTAAGCATGCATGTCATCACCACTTCCTTTTAAAATAAGCGCTCTTATCTTTATCCGCAATGCTGCTGGTGAGCATTTACTGATACAACGAGTGAAGGCTCCGAATCAAGGCTGTTGGAGTCCCATTGGCGGCAAACTCGATATGCAATTAGGAGAATCCCCGTACGAATGCGCCCGCCGTGAGGCTGAAGAAGAAGTCGGCCTAAAGCTTACTGACCAAGACTTGCACTGCTTTGGCTACATCTCCGAGAAAAGCTACGAAGGCGCAAGCCATTGGCTGATGTTCCTCTTTGATTGCCGTATCTCAACGAATAGTCTGCCTAGCGCCATAGATGAAGGACATTTCGAATTCTTCAGCCGAAAAGCGATCGACCAGCTCAATATTCCAGCTACCGACCACACCTTGGTGTGGCCCTATTTTGACCAATACCACGAAAGCTTCATCGGCCTACGTGCCAATTGTGACCCTCAGGGCAAGCTGTCTGTTGTGGAGGAGTTAAAGCTGCCAGCGCCTCCAACGCCAAGCCATTAAACCAACTTAGGTTGGCCCGAAAACACCGAATATTTCGCATCCTTCGGAGCTTGCTTGCGCCAGTGTTACCTCCCTGCAGATTCAGGTGTGAGCAAGCACACACGCCACGAATTAAATCACTCGCCGGATACAAAACATATAGAGATACGGACGACTAGTGGCCCCACGCCTGGCGCGTAAATTGTCCCTTCGCCACCTGCCAAATCGCCCAGTCCGCGCTCGCCTCCGGCAACTCCGTGCCGGTGGCGATGATCTGCCATTCCGCGGGGCAGGCTCGCCAAAAACCCGCTTTACGATGCGGGTCGAGCTCGCCCAACACATCGTCCGCCAATAATACCGGCGTCAACCCGAGGCTCTGTTCAAAGATCCGTGCCTGCGCAATCCGCAAGGCCACGCAAAGTCCGCGTTGCTGGCCATCGGATGCGTATTCTTTCGCGCCACCAATACTCAGCGATAAGTGAAAGTCATCTCTGTGCGGACCTTTTTGGGTGGCGCCCATGATCTCATCTCGCTTGCGACAGTCATAGAGCATCCGGCACACAGTCTCAACATCCGCGCACGCAGCATTGCTCTTAAACTCGAGCTCTGGGCCTTCGTCAAATTCAGCAATATTCGCATATACTGCAACCAAGACTTCGCGTAATTGCTCCATACCCACCGCCCGCCGGCTAGCCACAGCCACAGTATGCAGGGCAATTTCAGCCTCAAAAGCTGACAGCTCAGCGGCGCTACCGCCTTTTTTTAACAAACGGTTTCGCTCAGCTACACCGCGATGATAATTACGTAAGGCGTAGTAATACTCAGGGTCGATCGCAGATAACGTCAGGTCCAGAAAGCGCCGACGCTCGGCCGGCGAACCTCGCAGCAACATTAAATCGCCCGAGCTCAGGGGTACCACCGGAAAACGGCCAATAAAATCACCTAGCCGTGACACTTTCTCACCGTCCAATCGAACACGCCGCCCCAACTTACTAGAATGAAGCTCCAGCTCTGTGCGACCTTCGATATCATGCTCCATTTCATAAATCGCGGTATACGCCTCTCTCCCTTGGCGCGGCAATGCTGACATTCCTTGGGTCCGAAACGAGCGCAGCGCCGTGACTAATCCCAGCGCCTCCAACAAATTTGATTTTCCTTGCCCATTTGCGCCGAGCAAAAATGTGCGCCCCGTGGACAAATCCAGCTCGGCAAATTCAATATTACGAAAGTCCTGTAGTCGAAGATTAAGAAAGCGCATGGCAGTACGATCGGATTAGATAGAAATCACTGTTGAGCCACCCCGATCAGCTTCTGCCCGAAGATCTGCGTAACACTCCACCAAGGCCGAGGATAATGATTGCCACGCCGCTACGGTAGTCGCACTCCCTGAGCTCACGCGCAGCACTCGCCGCATCACAGCGCCCTCGATACCCATTGCCGCAAGCACTGGTGACGGCCCCTGTTTGCCCGTCGCACACGCAGCGCCTGCGGACACCAAAAAGCCACGCTTCTCTAAGGCACGAATCCAGCGCTCGCTCGCGAAATCTGGCATGACTAACAAAGCAGTGTTCCATAAGCGCGGCGCCTCCAATCCAATGACTTGGATGGCTGCCAGCGACTCACTCAGCTCGGCAATCAATCGATCGCGGCCTGCGGCAGAGCCCGGCTCCGCTACTTGTAACGCTGCCATCATCGCCAACACGCCTGCGACATCTTCAGTGCCCGCACGATGCCCCGCTTCCTGCACTCCGCCAACAAATGATTCAAACCCACCATTCGCATCGGGCAATACACCAAAACCCACCCCACAAGGACCACCAAACTTATGCGCACAGCCTGTGACGAAATCACAAGCGTCTAGGCCATCTATCGGCAGCTTTCCAATCCACTGCGATGCATCGCAATGATACGACACTCCCATCGAACGGCATTCCGCTGCGATCGCCTGCCAGTCATTTAAAATACCAGTCTCATTATTTGCTGCCATCACAGACACTGCCGCAACCCCGCCCTCGACAAGCAAACTTTGCAATGCCGCAACATCCACCGCTCCATTCGCATCTAACGCGAGCCAATCGACCCGACCGGCAAAAAATCGCCGCGCGGCTTGCAACACACTGGGATGCTCGGTAGGACTCACCGCGACACGGGCATCAGCAGGTAAGGTAAGCGACCAGTGCGCAAAGACTGCGTTATTCGCCTCTGTCGCTCCCGAGTTAAATACGATGCGGTCGGCTGAAACCTCAAACAGCTTCGCCAGTTCTGCACGCGCGGCTTCGAAATGTACGCGCACGCGTGCTGCACCTCGATAGGGCGCAGAGGGGTTCAACCATAAAGCATCCTTAGCCTTTAGCCATGCTGCCCGCGCCTCAGGCCGCAGCGGTGAGGTCGCATTGTAATCAAAGTAGCAGCCGCCATCCATACTTAGTGTAAAAATCTCTTCACGCGATGATCCATCGTATTATGGAATGCGAAGTTCTTGCCCGACTCGGAGGGCATTCTCACTCGCCATACGATCGCGATTCGCTTGATAAATATCAATCCAGCGCGTTGGCGTCCCATAGACCTTGCGGCTGATCGCGGACAGCGAATCACCCGATTGCACCGTGTAACTGCGTGGCACACTGCTAGGGTCTGGAGCAACCGGGGGCACGATCGAGTCCTGTGCCTGCGGCACTGCCGGCGCACGCTGCGCACTCACTGCAGTCGGCACACGGCGCGCACCACTCACGATTGATTCGAGTTGCTGCACACGCTTTTGAGCAGTCACCAACTCACGCTTCAAACTATCATTCTCCAGCTTCAAACTCTTCACCAAATCCATCAAATCAATACGATCCAATTCACCCTGATAGGGCTGCGCTGGCAACTGACGCGCGAACTCCTTCTGCGCAGTCTCAATTAACTGACGCACCTGAGTGGCTTGAGGCGACTGCGGTTTGAACTGTATATACCGATCGAAATGGTAAATCGCTTTGATCGGATCTTTCATCGAATTCAAATAAATATAACCCGCTTCGAAGTGCGACTCTGGCGCATCGCGACGCGCATCAATCACCCGAATAAAAGCACTCAAAGCCTCTTCAGTGCGACCTGCCTTTTGGTACTCTTTGGCCAGTTGATACTGCTTCTCGTCAGTCTCACCGACGACTTCGACCCCGCTGGGCGCGCATGCAGAGAGAATCAATAAGGCGGTAGTAGATACAATTAAAGCGGATCGAGAAAGCTTCATGATGCAAAGACGTTTAGCAATGATGCGCCACCCTGCAACAAGCAACTGGCACCAATCTGGCTGTGTTTGCGAAAGTTGTCACAATAATCGTCTAAGACTCTGAACTCGAAGCGGCTGCGCTTGCGCAGGCCAATTTGAGCGACTCCCTTGGCTTCTGGCCGCCGCAAGCGACGACGCCACGTGGCAACCTTCCCACCTTCCTGCTTATTTTAGGGCTTAAGCAAGATCTTGCCCAAACGCGGACTTTTATCGTGCTTCAACGCACGCTCATACTCTGCAAACGAATACGTTGCCTCCACGGGCAACTTGAGTGTGCCTTCACGCATCATCGTATAGACTGCACTCATCACCTCATCGAGCCCATCTTTGCCCGCCCGCTGGCACCACTGATCCCACCAAAATCCCACCATCCGCACATTATTAAAAATCAGATAGCGTGTCGGGAAACGCACCAGATCCCCCACCATGCCGCCGAAAGTCACTTGCGTACCGCTTTCACCCAAAACTTTAATCTGATGCATCGCACTCTCACCGCCAATCGAATTCAACGCCAAACGAATCGACTCTCCTTCGGTCAATTGATTAACCTGCTCCACCCAACCACTACCCTCTATCACAACGCGATCGGCCCCCAACGCTTGTAGCGGTTCGATCAATGCCTCTCGGCGCACCTG
This sequence comes from Puniceicoccaceae bacterium, assembly GCA_017857255.1. Classification (GTDB taxonomy): domain Bacteria; phylum Verrucomicrobiota; class Verrucomicrobiia; order Opitutales; family Coraliomargaritaceae; genus Lentimonas. Next base: position 10,103 of record JAFMDL010000036.1, read on the forward strand.
ACTAATTGTCTTCAGCCCTAGCACCTTCGCCATCTGTATCACCGACAGCCCGACCGCTGAGTTACCTGCATTCTGCAGGACCCAACTGCCCGGCGCCAAATTCACGATTTTCTTCAATAAACAATACGCCGTCGGTGGGTTGATAAATGAAATCGCAGCCTGCTCTATCGACACATCCTCAGGCACCGCCAACACATCTGCAGCTGGTATACAGGCAGTCTCTTGCCATGCTCCCCCATCCGGAAATCGCACCCGCGCCCCGACTCCAATACGCGACACTCCGTGCCCTATCGCATCCACAACACCCACACCTTCGCGACCAGCCACAGCGGGCAGCTCACGCAAGCGCCCATAGCTACCACCGATCATTCCGTAATCCGAGGGATTGATCGTTGCCGCAAGCAGTCGTACTCGGACTTCACCGTCACTCGGTTCAGGCCGTGCCACTTCCTCCAACTGTAAAACCTCGAGAGGTTTACCAAACGCATGGTGGCAAATCGCTTTTTGTTGTGTCATCTCTTGGTAGCTAGAGGAATTCAGATCCACCCGCAAAGATTTTTAACCATTCTTAACTCAGAAATTAGCGTACTGGGTTGCATTCATCAGTCACTCGCGACTTTGTTCCTTTACGTGCCCAAAAGGCAACCCATTCAATCACCATTGTAGGGAAACCAACAGACAACTTGTCATCGGTCCGATCTGCATTGCAGTCGGTCCTGTCGTCGGCAGGAATCTCGCGATGGACGCTCTATTACACTTTCGCACTTTAACACCTTCCCACCTTCCCACCTATGAAACATCCTTTTTTACAAAAAGAATTCGAAATCCGCTGGTCCTCGCTTACGCCTGACCAGATTGAAACAGACATCACCCAAGCCCTCAACGACGCCCAAGCTGCAATTGAAGCAGTCGCGGATCGCAATGCGGAGAATGCTGAAACACTCACCTATGCGAATACGATCGCCGCGCTCGATGACGGGCTCGAAACACTTAATCACGCGTGGGGACTCGTCAGTCATCTCGACTCAGTCAACAACAGCCCCGAACTACGCGAAGCGCACAACGCAATGCTGCCTAAAGTCTCCGAATTTTTTGCCAGCATCCCACTCAACGAGACTCTCTGGAAGACCTTAAAGACCTTCGGCGAAAGTGCCGCCGTGAGCAAACTCACGACTGCCAAGCAGCGCTACGTCCACGAAACACTCACCGACTTTCGTGAGCAAGGTGCCGACCTCTCTCCTGAGAAAAAGACCCGCGCTGGCGAAATCCAAAGTAAACTTGCCGAACTCACGCAAAAATACTCAGAACACTGCCTGGACGCCACCAATGCCTGGGAAAAAATCATCACCGACGCAGCCGAACTCACGGGGCTACCAGAATCAGCCATCGCAGCAGCGAAGCAAAATGCCGAGCAAAAGGAAAAAAATGGTTGGCGCTTTACACTGCAGGCTCCCTCATTGATCCCTGTACTCACTTATGCCGATAGCGACGCGCTACGCCAAGAACTCTGGCAGGCCTACGCCACCATCGGTCGTGGCGCGGAGTACAACAATCAAGAACTCGTGCGTGAGATCCTTGAGCTACGCCATGAATTCGCACTGCTCGTCGGTCAGGCCAATTTTGCCGATCACGTCACCGAGCGCCGCATGGCAGCGTCGGGCAGCGCAGCGCTTAAGTTCGGCGAAGCCATCTTTGCTAAAGTACAGCGCCAGTTCACCGACGAACTCAACGCACTGCGTCAATACAAAGCCACAGCCACGGGCCAGCCATCCGAACTGCTCGAACCCTGGGAAACAAGCTACTGGGCCGAAAAGCAGCGTAAGGCGAATTACGATTTCGACGAGGAGGCGCTGCGCCCCTATTTCCCGATTGGCCGAGTCATCTCGGGCATGTTCGACATCGCACAACAACTCTTCGGTCTGCGCATCGAAGCCCGCGACGCACAATTTGTAGCACCCAGCTCCAATTCAGCTCCATCCTCAAGTCTCAGCTCTCCCCCTTCTTCTCTCCCCGAAGTCTGGCATCCGGAAGTCAAATTTTACGACCTGTTCGATGCTGTAAGCGACGAGCATCTTGGCTCTTTCTACGCCGACTGGCATCCGCGTGAAGCGAAGCGCGGAGGCGCTTGGATGAACTACTTAATTACAGGTAACCGCGACGCATCTAACGGAGCTCGCACTCCGCACCTAGGGCTCATCTGTGGCAATATGACGCCGCCAGTTGGAGATCAGCCCGCGCTGCTCAACCACCGTGAAGTCGAAACCATCTTCCACGAATTCGGCCACCTGCTACACCACCTCTGCGGCGAGGTCGAAGTAAAGTCGCTGAACGGCGTCAACGTGCCTTGGGACTTCGTCGAGCTACCCTCGCAAATCATGGAAAACTGGTGCTGGGACCGCGACAGCCTCGACCTGTTTGCGCGTCATCACGAAACCGGTGAAACTATCCCCGAAGAGTTATTCAATAAAATGCTCGACGCCCGCAACTACATGAAAGCCAGTGCCAACGTGCGCCAACTCTCCTTCGGCAAGATGGACCTTGAACTGCACATCAACTGGCCACAGTCGAAAGAGAAAGACCTCGACGCCTTCATCAAGCAACAACTGCAAGGCTATACTGCGGACTATAAAACCGAACCGAAATCAAACGTCTTTAACTTCAGCCACCTATTTAGTAGCCCCACTGGTTATGCTGCTGGCTACTACAGCTATAAGTGGGCCGAAGTACTCGACGCCGACGCCTTCACTCGCTTTCAGAAAGAAGGTATCCTTAATGTGAATACAGGCCGCTCGTTCCGCAGCGAAATCCTCGCGAAAGGTAATTCCGCAGACCCGGCACTACTGTTTAAAAATTTCATGGGCCGCGCACCGGACCCAGATGCATTACTACGCCGTGATGGCTTAATCAATTAAGTGGCAGCATTACCCGCGCGCCAACCAATCTTGAATCAAGCGATACGCAATCGAAGTTGAGCGCGGCAACATCTCTGGATGCGCCCGCACATACTCGCGTGAATACCAGTCTGCTGCCTCCAGCTCATCGGCACTCAGGTCGAGTTGTGTACTCAACGCACGCGCAGTAAAGCCCAACATTAACGAGTTTGGAAACAACCATGGCTGCGAGGAGTGATAGGTAATGTCCTCCACGACCAAGCCCACCTCCTCTTGCACCTCACGTGCTACCGCCGCTTCGAGGGATTCACCCGGCTCCACGAATCCTGCCAGCACTGAATACATTGCGTCAGGCCAGCGACTTTGACGCCCCAGCAAGCAGCGTTCTTCATGCTCTATTAGCACAATGACCGCGGGGTCCATATTCGGAAAAAACTGTTGCCCACAGGCTTCGTCGGGGCAACGGCGCAAGTGCCCACCATTTTCAACCCGAGTCGCACTTCCACACCTTCCGCAGAGTTGATGGCGGCGATGCCAAAACCCCATGAACGCCGCGAGTGCATACACATCCCGCAGCCTCGTTTGTGCCATCGGCACACCAGCAAGATATGCTTCAAAGAAGCCCTCAAACGCGCGCTCGACCTGCTTGGCTTGCTCAGACTGGGAGACTACCGCTACGAAATATGAGCGACCATCTACCTGACCCAAAAAGATTGGTTCCAGCCACTCATCCAGCACCTCACTGACCGCCTTAAGCGTCACCCAAAGCGGCTCACCAGTGCCATCCGCTCGGGTCAGCAACTGCGAGCCTGCAGCAACTAACACCTCGCTACCTTCAGACTGCGCCGCCAACCACTCTGATCGCTCACGGCACACCGAAGCACGATCAATAAAATAAGGAGACTCTAGGCAACTTTGCATCGGCACACTATCCACGCAAGTGTCGTAAATACAACTCCGCGCAAGCTTTCGCATCGGACAATGCATCGTGATGATCGAGCGCAATGCCATACTCCTCACAGAGTATGTTCAGCTTCTTCTTATAAATTTTATAAGTGCACTGCGGCTCATAAATGGGCACTTCCATGCCGTAAAAATCGAGTGTCTTACGCAGACAGGAGAAATCAAACGCGCCGTTATGCGCGACTAACGTACGGCCTTCAATATAGCCGCGAATCTGCGGCCAGACCGCGTTAAAAAACGGCGCATTATAAGTATCCACCTCTGTCATTCCATGCACATTGGTATTCCAATAGCTATAGGTATTGTCCGGCGGTTGCACCAGTAGGCTGAGTGCCTCAACCACGTCTCCTCGCTCCACTCGTACCAGCCCAATCTGACAGATGCTGGAGCGCGCTGGCTGTGCGGTTTCAAAATCAATCGCGGTAAAAGTAGGCATAGCCCCAAACAAGCGAAGTATCTTCGCGTATTGCAATGGGATTATGTCATCACCTGATTCTATGCGATTACAAAGTGGCCAGGAGGTTTCGGTCAGCGCAGTGCCAGAGTCAACACTATGACACTTAACAGCAAAATAATTTGATGCGTTGATGTATGCATGCGTGCGTGCCACAGTCACATTAGACCCAGACGTCGAGCAATATATTCGGGTGGCCTGCCAAAAGCGGCGCAAAAGTTTCAAATATGTACTCAACGACGCTCTACGTGCATCACTGAAGCCAACGAGGACAAAACAAACACTCCTACCGCCACGCTCGATGGGGCTCTCCGCAGGCATTGACCCGAGGCGCTTAAGTGACTTCGCCGATGAGCTCGAAGCGGATGCCTTCCTCGCAGCAGAAAGTCAGGCGACTTATCGGCCAAACACCTCTGGTAAATGATCTTACCCGATGCCAACCTGCTACTATATGCGGTCAACACTGACAGTATTGATCACAGCAACGCCTAAAATGGTGCGAGGAGTTGATCGACAGCGGCGGCGCTTTCGGCCTCTACACAGGCGTCGTATTTGCATTTATGCGCTTGTCTACCAATCGCCGCGTGTTTCAACAACCATTGAGCAGGCAAGAGGCATTTGCCTATGTGCAGAATTGGCTCTGTTTCCCGGCGGTCAGTTTCGTGGATGCTGAATTGGAGGATCTCGCCACCGCGGAAATGTTACTCACCGCAGCGGGCACCTGCGCAAACTTGGTGAGCGATGCGCAAATCGCCGCTGTCGCGCTTAGGCTTAAGGGCATAGTGCACAGCACCGATGCCGACTTCGCTCGCTTCCCAAAAGTCAAATGGCGCAATCCGCTAAACGTATGAACAAGCGGGAGGATTTAGTTATCAACCACATGTTATGGCGTAGGGTTTGATAAATCCGCAGATCTGCCAGACTTGACTCAAAATCTTTTTTTTAAAGTATAAGCTAATGAAAGTATTTTCCTCAAAAGAGTCCCTTTGTCTGTTTTCTTTCATGCTACTTTTTACGAATTTTCAATTATCAGCGGTCGACATACTCGTCAAAGCCACCACTCGGGATAATTACATTCGACCTATCAAATCAGATGGAGAGTTCGCAGAGGAAAGTTATACCTTCTGCAAAGGAAAATATTATCCCTATGAATACGAAAAACCCGAAGATATCATTCGATTCGAGGAAGTAGCCTTCGCATTAAAAGAAGAACTGACCAAGAAAAACTACGTCAACGCGGATGATCCTATGGAGGCAGACTGCATCCTCGTGGTTCACTGGGGCCAAACTAATTCCGGACCTGAAGATGACTACTTTACAGAATTTTCTGATAATTCTGACGATCCGTTTGACGCGCTCTCGGTCTTGGATGAATACGAAGCGGAAAATAAGGCGAAAGAGAACGCCAAGATTATCGGAGCCACTGGACTCTACGGGATGCACGTTTATTCCCTCAAACGCCAGCAACTAGAAGAAGCGAGTCGATATGACCGCTATTTTGTAAATGTGGTGGCAATTTCAATTAATGAAATTCGCAAGCGCCCAAAAGGTGCAAAAATGCCACTCCCACTTTGGACGCTACAACTCAGCCTCCCGACAGGACGTGCTGAGCCTGAAGAAGCCTTCGGCACCTTAGCTAAAACGGCAGGCCGTTACTCTGGAGAAAACCTCGCTAACGCGGACTTCATTCGGGAAAAGGAAAAACGAGGCATTGTTCGTATCGGGAAACTCGAATTCATCGAGATCATTGAGGATAGCAATACCGAGCCTAAGGAATGAGTGGACCTACGGCCAGTCACCAAACGCCATACCTTAAAATCGGTATAAACTAGAGCATACAAGCAGCGGCAGCGGCCTACTGCTTTGGCTGCAGCTAAAAAATAATAAAGCCCTGCACCCACTTGACTCCAAACACTCCTAAATTACTTGCGGCGTGTGCCAGCATGCAGGGAAAGATGGATCGGTTTTTGTTCCACGGCGCAAAGCGCAGCGCATAAAACCACAACGAATTCGCCAACAAAATCGATGTGCTAAAAAAACCCTTCTCGGTCAGCGTCAAATGAAAGCCATTATCCATGCTCCAGAGGTGTGGGTGGATCATCGCAAATAACAGCGAATAAGCGACGCAACTAGTGATGAGTGCCACGCGCCCTTTATTTTCGACTACGAGATAGCCGCGAAAGATTACTTCCTCAACGATACCAGCGCCGAGACTCGCAAAGACGAAATACCAAACCATGTCGCTCTGCTCCGCCGAAATACCCAGCGCGATCTCACCACCAGTCTCTGCCGCTAAAATCAGCAGCGCTCCAAAAATACCGATTACAAGTATGGCCAGCGATGGCGATGTCGCCCCAGGCAAGGCACCGCGCGTGGCTTCCTGCGACTTTTTCCATTGTTGAAGATCCCCCCAATACAAATTACCCACGTAGACGGCAATGCCGACGTAGAGTATGACCATCACAGGTGATTCGTCCATTTCAGTAGAGAAGCGTTGTGACGGGGTGCTTAATCAGCAGACAAAAGCAACTACTCACTTAAATATGGCGTGAATCGTCCTCGTCCTTCTCGGAGTACCCGCTGTCTTGGCGGTCATGATTGACCTTATTCTTTTTCGTATAAGCAGCGTGCACATCCTCTGGGGTCATACCGAGGACCTGCGCCAGAGAAATCAGAAAGTGAAACAAGTCGACCACTTCGACCTTGGCATTTTGCTCGTCAAACTCCTGATACTTCGCCCACCACTTCCAAGGCACCGAATCAATGAGTTCCGACATTTCCTGCTGCATCGCCCGCGTGTAGTTTAAGACCCATTTGGTCTTATCCTCCTGCGTCATGCCGTCGGTATCCACGCCAATGCGTTTGTTAAGTGCGTCCTGTAGGTCAAAAAGTTCGTCAAGTTTATCCATACACTATGCCTAGGCACGCAGTATCTCTCAAGCAAGTGCAAAGAGGTATCCGCGTGACACCGCCGCAGCGGTCTGTTCTTCTCACCACTCAGGTCTCTCACCGCAGCTTTCAGCCTTCTCTTCATGCGCACTCAACTCGAACTCTCGCCACAGGGCGTCATCATTTGCCACGATGATACGCGCGAAGAGTTGCAGATGTTTCACAAATCCTACGCCGCGGGACTGATACATATCGGCGGACATGCACTACCAGGCGACGTTGATGCCTCAGTACTTTACTGGAAGCAGTTCGCCGAACGATTCATCCGCTCGCTGTGTCATCTTCCAGAAAACAGTGATGCCGCACTCAAGATCGAAGCTCCATCACCTGCCGAGCTATCCGAAATCATTCTCAACGCACCCCCCATGCGCGGTGCGGAATACCTCTCGCACCACCTTTTGCAGGTAATCTGGCAACGGCTCACGGAGTGGTCAGTAGCCGAGCTCGAATCGCTCGAAGGCCTGAGCGCACTACTCGAAAAAAATGCACCAAGTTGGTCTCGCGTCGGCCGCGTCACCTTTCACCTAGCGGAGAATAAGAGCGATCCGGACTATCCCTTCGCATTCATGGCATCCTACGCTTCTGGGCTCTCCAAATCTGGCCGCCTCCAGCAACTCCCCCTCGGCAAGGCGCTCCAGCAATACGCGGGAACCAATAATAAGGCGGCACTCCTCAAGCTCCTTTCCCCCATTCACTCGGCCGCAAAACAGTGCAAACTCATCGCGGATCTGGCAGCCACGCAGGACATCTTTCATCCGCTCGTGTGGCGTCCCTCCGAAGCCTATCAATTTCTGCAAAGTGTTCCGATCTGCGAAGATGCTGGCTTACTGATCCGTTTGCCAGATTGGTGGAAAAAGCGCACTCGCCGCCCTCAAGTCGCGGTGACGATCGGCTCCGCTAAACGCAGCTCGGTCGGCGAGCACGGCCTGCTCGACTTCAAACTCAAGGTCGTCGTCGACGGCCAACCACTCAGCGCCAACGAGATCGACGCGCTACTCGCCGGTGAAGATGGCTTGGTGATGCTACGCGGCCAATGGATCGAAGTGGACCGCGAAAAACTACAACAAGCGCTCGACCATTGGCGCAAAGTCGAAGCACACGGCGACCTTTCCTTTGCCGAAGGCATGCGCTTACTCGCTGGCGCACCGCGTGAACTACAATCCAGCGAAACACTGGAGATTGAGCACGAATGGGCCTACGCCGAAGCAGGTGACGCACTCGCTGCCTTACTCGAACAGCTCAAAACGCCCGAACAACTCGCTCCGCCCGCCACTCTTAAAGCCACTCTTCGCCCTTATCAACTGGCCGGCCTTAATTGGCTCTGGTTCTGCGCACGCACGGGCCTCGGCGCCTGCCTCGCCGATGACATGGGCCTCGGCAAAACGATCCAAATTCTCGCTACCCTACTCCGCAAACAAGCTGATGGCACTGACACGCGCCCGGTGCTACTGGTTCTACCGGCATCGCTCATTGGCAATTGGACCCGCGAAGTAGAAACGTTCGCCCCATCGCTCAAACTCTTTGTCGCCCATCCCAGCGCCTGTTCCCAAGCGACACTCAAAGCTCCCTCCGCTGAGATGCTCCAGATTGACCTCGTGGTCACGACTTACGGTATGCTCACTCGACTCGACTGGCCCGCCGAAACCATGTGGAGCTGGGTAGTTCTCGACGAAGCGCAAGCGATCAAAAACCACGCTACCCGTCAGAGCAAAGCAGTCCGCAACCTAAAAGCAGACGTCCGTATCGCGCTCACTGGCACCCCCATCGAAAACAGCCTCGGCGACCTGTGGTCCCTGTTTGACTTTATTAATCCCGGCTTACTCGGAACTGCGGCCCATTTTGCTGCCTTCATCAAAACCCTACACCAGCAGCACAACCACTACGCACCACTGCGCAGACTTGTCAGCCCTTACATCTTGCGCCGCCTTAAGACCGATAAATCCATTATCAGTGACTTACCTGAAAAAACCATACTTAAAGTCTTCTGTGGCCTCAGCCCCGCTCAAGCTAAACTCTACCAACAGGCAGTACGATCACTGGGCAAAGAACTGGCGATGTCTGAAGGGATGCAGCGCAAAGGACTCGTACTCACCTACCTAATGCGCTTCAAACAAATCTGCAACCATCCCGACCAAGTGACTGGTACCGGCGAATACCAACCGCAGCAAAGCGCTAAATTTGAGCGTCTCCAAGCGATTGCTGCCGAGATCGCATCACGTGGCGAGAAGCTGATCCTTTTCACACAATTCAAAGAAATGACCGATCCACTCGCTGAGTGCCTAACCGCGACATTCGCTCGCCCGGGCCTCATTCTGCACGGCGGCACTCCCATCCCGCAGCGCCAACAAATGGTCGAAGAATTTCAGCGCGAAGATGGCCCGCCCTTTTTCGTACTCTCCCTAAAAGCCGGCGGCACTGGGCTCAACCTGACTGCGGCCTCTCATGTCGTCCATTTCGACCGCTGGTGGAACCCTGCCATCGAAAACCAAGCGACCGACCGCGCCTTCCGTATCGGGCAGAAACGTAATGTGCTGGTTCACACATTCATCACCGCTGGCACCCTCGAGGAAAAAATTGACCGCATGCTCTCCGAGAAACTCGCCACGACCGACGAAATACTCAACGATAACGCCGAGAAATCGTTGACCGAACTCAGTAACGACGAATTACTCGACTTGATCCGCCTCGACCTCCAACACGCCGATACCACATGATGAGCTGGGACGAATTTAGTGAGAATAAGCCCCCGACCGCTGCCGAGCTACGCACACTTGCAGACCAACGGCGAAGCAGTCTCGACGCCGAAGGCATCGAGCTTAATCCTCTGCCTAAAGTTCCCCGTAATGGAGCCATTGCAAAAAGTTTCTGGGGCAAGGCTTGGTGCCGAAACCTCGAAGCATATAGTGACTACGAATATCGACTCCCGCGCGGCCGCAGTTACGTGCGCAATGGCACCGTGCTGGACCTTCAAATTGAACCGCAGACTGTCTCCGCTATCGTCAGCGGCTCCGAGCTTTATGAACTCACAGTGAACATTGACCCGCTCGCCCCTGAGACGTGGGCCGCGCTCATCGCTAAATGCCAAGGTCAAATCGGCTCACTCGTCGAACTATTGCAAGGTAAGCTGTCCGATGAGATCATGGCACTTGTGATTGATAAAGACACCGGGCTATTCCCGCAACCCAGTGAAATTCACTTTAACTGTAACTGCCCAGATTGGGCTGACATGTGCAAGCACGCGGCAGCCGCCCTCTACGGCGTCGGCCTTCGCCTAGATGAATCTCCCGCAGTGCTCTTCAAGCTCCGTGGTGTTGACCACACCAAGCTACTGGCACTGGAGGCAACCACAGAAAAGATGACCCGCAACAAATCTTCCCGCCGTCGCCTCGATGCGGATGCTGTCAGCGACATATTCGATATCGAACTTGGGGATTGAGCAAATATCTTGGGGCCTTACAGCTAGGCCAAAGCACAGCATTACACTCGCTCCCAGTCAGTCACTTCTAGCAGGTGTTTTAACACTTGCCGCTTAAAAAATCCTCCACTACCCCTAGTTACCTCGATACGTGAATCACCTCGTTGCCAACACTTTGGCACCGTTTGATGCTACTTCCCGGAAGCTAGCAAAGATTGATCTGTGAATCCGTATATTCGAGCCACACACATGTGTTGCACTCGCTATGACTGTTCTAGCGCGTCTGACACCCACAACAATAAAGTAAACACACAGATAAGATGCCAGAATTCGAAGAAACCGATTCACAGCCAAATCCAAGCCACAACTATACTCCCAGCACAGACGCTTCTAAGAAGCCACGTGGACGCCGCCGTAGCGGTGGATTTAAGACCGAGGTCGCCTCCACCAGCACTGCGGGTATGGGTGAAGTCAGCGCAGCCGATGCACT
>JAFMDL010000037.1 GCA_017857255.1 Puniceicoccaceae bacterium
GAGCCGATCACATCTTTGCCCTCAATAATGTGTGGAATAGATCCTGCCTGAATCGGAGTCGGCGTACTAAAGCCAAACTCATCAATAGATTTAAGAATAGACTCATCGAGTCCAAGGTCGTGAAACGTCATAACGGTTGTCTGGGTGAAATGCCCGGCCAACTTACGCATCCGGGTCCTGATGAAATTCTGCACAGCTGAGAACTGAAATGCTCTGTGCCGCAGAAATTAAAATCGAGACACTGTGTCTATTTGTTTGGGAATCAAGGAGAAAGAGGCCTAAGCCCGACACCTGTTTCATCTGCGGTGCTGTGCCCGAGACGCATCGCACCACTGCCCGCTTACTCCGGACCACTCAAATCCTGCTTCACTTGGTAAAAACGCTCGTGCGTCTCATTGAGAAATTGCTGCAGATCGACTTCTGCCAACATCTGGCCCGAATCGACTTGGTCGACCGCATTTGGCGTCGCAAAGCAACCAGGAAACCAGTCGCACTTTTCGCCAAACATATTGTAGCGCATCTCGCCGAAGCTAGTTTGGTCATAACACTTCCACATGCGACGCATGCGTAAGACTTCAGGAATGTTGATCCCCGATGGGTCTCCAAGCAACTCATGCCCTTCCCACGCTGATTGAGGGTCGTCCAGCACCGCCGCATTCATCCGCTGCACTATGGCTTGATCCGCCCGCGAGAGTGGTACTGAAAATGGGAAAATCCCGGCCATTTCGGTCACATGCTCGGGCTCACTAAGCCCGAAGCTCAGGGTGTGAATATTCGGATTCGACAGGCACCACCGCGCATTGAACTGAATCGGCGTGAGCGGCGCACAGAGCTGCAACAACTTGACTGAAGGCTCGTATAATTTACCCCCTTTATCGTTAGGCGAAATGATAAACACGCCTAAACCCTTTGCCGCTGCATAATCCACAGCGCCACAATTACGCTGCATGAAATAATAGTAGTGCAGATTCACGAAACTGAACAAGCCTGTCGCAATCGCATCGATAATCACTTCCAACGGCCCATGCGTAGAAAAGCCAACCGCACCAATAATGCCCTCATCTTTCATCTTGAGGAGCTCCTCAACTGGCCCTCCCGGCTGAGTTGCAATTGCGAATTTCTCCGGAGTATTGATACCGTGCCAAGCATATAGATCGATGGTGTCAGTCTTCAGTGCGACCAATTGCTCTTCAACTAGGCGCCGCATCTCTTCGGCAGTCTCTGCCGCGCCCTTAGTCATCAAATGATAACTATCACGTTTCAAGCCGAGCACATCGTTGAGCGCAATGCCATGGCAATGCTCACTCTTACCATAGCCATGCGCAGTCTCGATATGATTGACCCCCTGAGCAAAGGCGCGCGTTACGATGTCCGCGCACTGATCAATCATCTTGGTCGAAGGCTGATCACGCGGCCCTTCCCAGCCTTCATGGTAGCGCATTCCACCAAGCGTAATGGCCGATAGCCACTGATCGGTATTGCCAAAGCGGCGGTAGCGCATGGTCGACTGCTTGTTTTTAATCATCATCTAAGGCTTAGACAGAAGCTCCCGCGACCAACTTTGCAAACCAGATCTGTAAGCAGGCCAAGAAGCCTCAGGCTTGCGCTTATTATAAAAGTTATATTATCTTGCACCTATGACTACGTCCTATCGAGGCCGGATCGCACCCACACCCACGGGGTATTTACACCTCGGGCATGCGCGCACCTTTTGGATCGCGATGGAGCGGGCCCGTGAGTTTGGCGGCAAGTTGATCTACCGCGACGAGGACATTGACCCCGACCGCTGTAAACCAGAGTTTGCCGAGGGTGCCATCGAAGATATTCAATGGTTCGGTTGCCATTGGGACGAAGGCCCAGATGTCGGAGGTCCAGCCGGGCCCTACCGCCAAAGCGAACGGATGCCTCTCTTTCTCGATGCGTGGCAACAGCTGAAAGACGCTGGCTTTATTTACCCATGCGATAAATCGCGCAAAGATGTGGCATGGGCCACACAAGCCCCCCACGACGACGAAAAAAACAACGAGGCCATCTACCCTGAGCACCTGCGCCCGCCGATCGGCACTGGTAAAACCGCCACAGAGCCAGGCGCATCTAACTGGCGCTTCCGAGTGCCCAGCGATCGCAAAATCGAGTTTGACGATGGCTGCCTAGGCCCTTGCGCCTTTAATTGCCTTCGGGACTTTGGTGATTTTCTCATTTGGCGTAAAGATGGGCAACCAGCTTACGAGTTGGCAGTCGTCGTCGACGATGCAGCGATGGCCATTACCGAAGTCGTACGCGGCGAAGATTTACTTATTTCTACTGCCCGACAACTGCTCATCTACGAAGCGCTTGGCCTGCAGGCGCCGCAATTTTACCACACTCCCTTACTCTGCGATACTAGCGGGCGACGCCTCGCCAAGCGCCACCGCTCCCTAAGCCTGCGCGAACTGCGCGAATCTGGCAAAACACCCGAGGACTTGAGAAACTCAGAAGACTGGTGGTCGGGTTTGGAAGATTAGCTTGCGCGGGCAATCTCAATATCCAAAAAAATCTTGAAGTCACCCCGCTCGCAGCGCAACGAGGCTCTCTTGGCATTTCAGACTTTCCGTGAATGGAGTTTTAAGCCTTGATGGAGTCATGATCGATCAAGAACTACAGCAGCTGGATGCATTCAAAAACAAGCTCATCGCTTGGCTCGCAGAATCTGGGGTGGCGCTGCTGGTTGCGATTTTAATTATCGCCCTCGGAATCTGGCTCTCCAAGAGCCTCGCCAAATTTATCCTGAAGCTTTGCGATAAGCGTGGCATCGACATCACACTCGCCCGGTTTTTTGCAGGATTTGCCAAGGTCATCATCATCGCATTCGCCACCATTATGGCGTTGAGCAAACTCAATATCGAGATCACTCCGTTTATCGCACTGTTAGGTGCCAGTGCCTTCGGCCTCAGTCTCGCCGTGCAAGGCCCCGTATCCAACTATGGTGCTGGCATCGTGCTCATTATTACCCGCCCCTTTAAAGTAGGCGACACCCTCACCATCAACGGATTGACTGGGCAAATCGACTGCGTGAATCTGGGCAATACCCAACTGCTCAATGAAGACGAAGAGCGTATCACGATTCCAAATCGCAACGTACTCGGCGAAATTTTCACTAACTCTTACGACTACAGTATCGTCGAAGCAGTGGTAGGAATCGACTACGGCGCCGACCCTGAAGTGGCGATCGAATGCATCGCCGCAGCGATTCAGACAGTCGAGGGAGTCGCTTCCGAGCGCATTCCGGACGTCGGCATCGAGGACTTTGGCGACTCCTCTATCAATATTGGTTATCGTGTTTGGATCCCGACTAATCGTTACCATCGTACCCGCTACGCAGTCAACATGGCAGTCTTCCGCGCACTGGAAGCCGCAAAAATCACCATCCCCTTTCCTCAGCGCGACGTACATTTGATTCAACAGTAGCATCGATCGCTGAGGCGCTCATTCCCGCGGTTTGGCTTTCTACTATTCCATCTTACACATTTACTAGACCTCATGTCAGCCAGTTCCGTATTTAAAATCATTGCCGTGGACGGCGGGGCCGCCACCGGCAAGTCCTCCACCTCGCGTGCGATCGCTGAACGGCTCGGCCTCATGCACGTCGATACCGGAGCTCATTACCGCACACTGGCTTATGCATTACTAAATGCCGGCGCAGACACCGAGTCCGCCGACCTGATCCCCGCGCTCTTGGCATCTCTTAAGCTCAATACCACCATCATCGGGCGCAGCGCACTGCTAAGTATTAATGGCCACGTACCGACTGACGCTAAAATTCGTTCACCCGAAGTGAACAGTAATGTCTCCAAATTTGCCGCGATTGAAGCTGTCCGCGAATTCCTGTTTAACTACCAACGCAGTCAGGCAGATGTCGCCCGTGAACATCCCGGATTCAACGGTCTGATCATGGAGGGCCGCGACATCGGCTCGATTATTTTTCCCAATGCCGAGCATCGCTTTTTCTTATTTGCCGATGAAGCCACTCGGGCTGCCCGCCGCGTGAAGGACGGCCAGACTGACTCGATCGCCGAGCGCGACAAGCGAGACAGTCAGCGTAAGACGGCGCCGTTGGTTTGCCCTGAAGGGGCCATCCGCGTGGACACTGGACCTCTGTCACTTGACGCGGTGGTTGATCATATCTGCGGGCTGATTACTAGAGCTTAATTTGAATCCACAGCAGCTCAGTTCATACAGAATCGCTGTCTGTATGGATTGCATTCACAAACATTCGTGTCCATTAACGGTTCAAAATCAGACGAAACTTCTAATTTAGCCCATCTGCATTCGTCATTCTACACTCCGCTCAATGCCACAATCACGTCCACTCAACCCGCCTTTTTACGAATGCGTCCGCGTCATCGCGGACTGGTTTTTCAGCACGTTTTACGATTTTTCAACCTCGGGCATACAGCATGTGCCGCTGACTGGTAGCGCGATCTTCGCCGCCAATCACATCAGCTTTTACGATCCTCCAGCGATCGGCTGTCAAGTGCAGCGCCCATTCAACTATTTCGCCCGCGACACACTCTATAAGGGACTCTTCGGCAAAGCGCTACACAAGCTCGACACCATTCCAGTTGCCCGTAACAACGCTGACGTCAAGTCACTCAAAGCCATTTTTAAGGCACTCAAAAATAAGGGCGCAGTTGCGATGTACCCAGAAGGCACCCGCTCCGTCGACGGCACGCTCGCGGAACCCAAGCCGGGTGCAGGTATGATCGCCTGCAAGTCCAAAGCGACGGTGGTACCGACACGCATCTTTGGCACCTTTGAAGTATTCGGGCGCAACCATAAGCTGCCAACACTCGGCGGCTCGATCCACGTCGCCTACGGCAAACCAATGAGCCTAGCGGAAATTGACCCCGGCAAAGATCACCCCGAGCGCTACCTCGAAGCCTCACGCCGCATCATGGCCGAAATAGCCAAGCTAGAAGCGCCGCAACCAGTGATTATTTGAAGATCACCAAGAAATCGACTGGTCTCATCTTAAATTTTAAACATCCTAAATTAGAGTGGCGCAAAGTCATCTATAACTCATCATCGACGTCATAAATTAACGTTCATTACCGGTTAAAATTTTTCCAATTCCATCAGCCATGAGCAGCCCATCCGATCGCTACGCCCAACGAGGCGTCTCCTCTTCTAAATCCGAAGTTCACGCAGTGGTGGATAAGCTCGATCGTGGCGTCTTTCCTGGAGCCTTCTGCAAAATAGGCGCCGACGTTCTTACCGGCAACCCTGACAAGTGTAACATCATTCACTCCGACGGCTCAGGCACTAAGTCTACACTCGCCTACCTACACTATAAAGAGACGGGCGACCCGACCGGTTTTCGTAAAACTGCGCAAGACAGCCTTGTGATGAACATCGACGACCTGCTCTGTGTAGGTGCAGTCGACGGCATCTTGATCTCCAGCACAGTCAACCGTAACGCCCGCGCAATCCCGGGCGAAGCGCTTGGCCAACTTATTTCAGGCACCGAAGAATTCCTTGGCACTCTGCGCGACTACGGTGTCGGCGTGCATAGCGGTGGCGGCGAAACTGCCGACGTCGGCGATCTTACGGGTACCGTCACCGTCGACTCCTGCGCAGTCGTGGTCATGGATCGCAAAGACGTCGTCGATAATGCCACGATCAAGCCCGGGCTGGCTATCGTCGGCCTCGCGTCTGCGGGTCAGGCCACTTATGAAAGCTTTGAAAATTCGGGCATCGGCAGCAACGGACTGACCAGTGCCCGCCACGATTTACTCTCTCCGTATTACCTCGAGAAATATCCTGAGACCGTCGATTCAAACACCGACAAACAGTACCTTTATTGTGGGCCTTACAAACTGACCGATATGCTCCCCGACTCCAGCATGACAGTCGGCGACGCGATCATGAGCCCTACCCGCACCTACGCTCCCATCATCAAGCAGTTGCTGGCCGAAGACCGAAACAATATTTACGGCATGGTTCATTGCTCCGGCGGCGGCCAAACCAAGTGTATCCGCTTCGGTACTGGTGTGCATCACATTAAGGATAACTTCCTGCCGATCCCACCGATTTTCAAAGCCATTCAAACAGCCAGCGGTACCAGCACCGAAGAGATGTTCCGCGTTTATAACATGGGCCACCGCATGGAAATCTACTGTGAGCCTGACGCTGCAGCCGGCATCATCGCGAAGAGCGAAGCCTTTGGCATTCCCGCGCAAATAATCGGACGCACCGAAGCCACGCAACAAGATGATGGTCAAAACCACGTGACCATTCTCCACGATGGCGAGACTCTCGAATACACACTGGACCACTAAGCTTGCGTCCGACTCTAAGTGCCTAGCGAACAGGCATCTGCCACAATGACCATGCACCGCGGCCTCTCAGTATTTCGGCAATTCTTCAGACTGGTGCTGCTGCTTTGCTGCTGTTGGCTGCTTACTGGCCCGCAGTTACTACTGCAACTAGGTGCATGGAGTTGGATGGTGGCGAACTACTCTCAAGAAAGCAGTATTGAACAAGCCTTCATTGAAACATTTGGCGGCGAGCGCCCCTGCGAACTGTGTAAAATCATTACAGCGGTCGATACCGCGGAACAGGAAAGCGCCCCCCACAAAGAGCCGACCGAAATCAAGGGCCTGAAACTTCTGCTTGGTCAGGCGGAGCACTTCAACGCTGCGCCCAAATTGTGGATTGCGCCCAAGGGCCGCACCACGGAGCAAAGCGCACCGACTCGGCATCAAGATGTGCCGAACCCGCCTCCACGACGCGCCTAACCGGCAGTCTTAAAAAAGCAGTGAGGGCTTTGTACGCAAAGCGCCTCCGATCAGGTACGGTACCGAGCCAGCTCGACCCCTACCGTCATCCCACTGCATTCGGCGTAGCCATGCTGCCGTCTTGCAAACAAACCACGCACAACGAGCAACATTATGAATACATTTATACACAACACCGTTCTTCTCTCAACACTCACTGCGGCCGCCAGCGTCGCCCAAGCCGCACCCGTGTTTAGTTGCTGCGCCACCGACGAAAACTACGTCGGTCGCCCCGACGACCATGCGCCGATCTCTATCATGGGCGATCATACACACGCCAAAGGTGGCTGGATGGCCTCCTACCGTTTCATGCGAATGGACATGGACGGCATGCGCAACGGCACAGAGCGCGTCTACGCCAACGACGTCTTTGCCCAAGGCTACAGCGTCAGCCCCGAATCAATGTCGATGGACATGCATATGCTCGGGCTCATGTACGCGCCCACTGACACACTCACACTAATGCTTATGGCCAACTACATTGAGACTGAAATGGATCATAAGGTCTATTCCCAGATGGGCGCCAACATGATCAACAACGGCGATCGGACATTCACCACCAACACCAGCGGACTCGGCGACCTCAAACTCGGCGGCCTGTATCGCTTCTACCTCAAGGGTAACCGCAAGGCACACGTGGGGCTCAGCCTGAACCTGCCGACTGGCTCAATCGAACAGAAAGATAAAACACCTAAGATGGGTGGCGCGGTCAACCAACAGTTACCCGCACCGATGCAACTCGGCTCTGGCACTTACGACCTGCTGCCATCGCTGACTTACGTGCAGCAGTTCGAACGTTGGTCCTACGGCGCACAAACCAATGCAGTGATCCGCCTGGAAAGTGAGAACGACAACGGCTATCGCCTAGGTGATTCTTTTGGCGTGACGACATGGGCCGGCTACAACCTCAATGAGTGGGTCGCAGTCAACGCCGGACTTAATTATGCTTATACTCGCACGCTCAAAGGCAGCCAAGATAAGGTCGGTACTGCAGGCCCAAACGGACAATCCGTAACCACTGCTTTCAACAGTAACTACGGAGGCGAACACATCGACGCGATCTTCGGCCTCAACTTTTATGCTCCCGTTGGAACTCTTAAGGGCCAGCGTATCGCGATCGACCTGCGCCTCCCACTTTGGCAAGATCTCAATGGCTACCAGCTCGAGACTGACTCCATCGTTACCATCGGCTGGCAAATGGCATTCTAAATCGTTGCGCGACCATCCATCTATATAGCCGAATGACTGTAGCGGGCGCTGTGCCAGCGGCGTCCGTTTTTTTGTCTCTAAATCAATACCATTGCCTTGCGTAATGACTAATCTTACCGAGCCCCCCCTATTTATTTCATAAGATTAACGTTTATTAACGCCACTGAACGGTTCAACCTGCTACTACTTTGTCATGATTGATCGCCTTGCATCCAGCCTTACTCTTACGGCACTCCTACTCTCAGCATCGGACGCTCATGCCCAAAACCGTGAACTCCTCGGGGAGTATCGTATCGGCATCGTCGGCCGCGACCAAGGCGACGCCATCTACCAAGCCACTCACCTCGGAGCACTAGACGCTGCCCGCAAACTCAGTGAGCAATACTCGATCGATATTGAACTGCTAGTTTTCACACCCAACTTGGAGCAAGGCGGCAGCCAACCCGCATCCCTCGCAGGGCTCTTTATCGAAAACGCCGATGGCTTGATCATCAGCCCTGCCGAGCCGGAGACCCTGCGCCCCTCAATTGAATTTGCTCTCGAGCAAGACCAACAAGTCGTCTTTTTCGAACATCAGATCGATAACATTGAGCCCCTTGCGGCGTTCGTTGCCGACGAAGTCAAAGCAGGACGCCTCGCGGCAAAAGCACTGCTCAAAGAACTCCCATCTAGGAGTCGCGTCGCCATTCTCATCAACGAAAACCCCGACGCTAGCATGCAGGATCGCCTCAAAGGTGCACGCACCGCTTTAGGCTATCGCCGGATCGAAAAAGTCGTTCGCTGCGCGCCCGATTATCAATCTGCCATTCAAGCCATTCGCGTGGCTCAGGAAGCTGACCGCAACGACCTGATCCAGGGGTGGCTCTTTCTCGGCGATTGGCCACTGCTCGGTATGCCCGCGCTGCCATGGAAGCCGAGAGAGTTTCCCTGCGTAGCCATCCAGTCTTCACCATCCGCCTTCATGTATATCGACCAAGGCTACGTCAACGCGCTCGTCGTACACCCCTATTACAATTGGGGCACCGCCAGCATGACCGCACTGGTCAATATGCTGCACAACGATAAAATACCCGAGACGACGACACAACAGAGCGCTCCCCAGATCATCGACTGGCGCAACGTTGAACGCTACCGCGAAAGCTGGAAAACTTGGCTGAAGTAATCCGCCCATAGGCGTACCCCAATCATGGCACAAGCACGCAACTCCTTTTCCGATCTTTATATTCCTGATGGCGTAGTGGCACCCGAAGCCTATGCACGTTGCTCACACCTTGCAATCGGCGCGCATCAGGATGACCTTGAGTTCATGGCCTTTCACGGCATCAACTCTTGCTACGACGATGGCACTCTTTGGTTTGGCGGAATCACCTGCACCGATGGCGCTGGCAGTTCACGCGCGGGTAAATACGCCAACCACAGTGATGAGCAGATGAAGGCACTGCGGTTGGAAGAACAACGTCGCGCTGCTGAGATTGGCCAATACAGCTTTGTCAATCAACTCGGCCTTTCCAGTGCGACCATTAAAGATGCCCAACAGCGTACAGCACTGGTCGATCAGCTAGAGCTCATTTTGCTGCAAACTCAGCCTGAAATTCTCTACACACACAACCCAGCAGACAAACATGCCAGCCACATCGCGGTCTGCCTCGCTACGCTCGAAGCGGTACGCCGAGTACCACCCTTCTCACGCCCTAAGAAAGTGTATGGCTGTGAAGTCTGGCGCGACCTTGACTGGATGTGCGACGACGAAAAAATAGCCCTTGATGTAAGCGGTAATATCACGCTGGCGGAAGCACTTAACGCCTGCTTTGACTCGCAAATCGCTGGCGGTAAAAACTACGGCGAAGCGGTGATGGGACGCCGAAAAGCCAACGCCACTTTTTATAATTCACACGCTGTCGATCGTATCAACGAACTATGGTTTGCGATGGATCTGACACCACTCGCGGAAGACGATTCGCTCGACCTTCAGGAATTCGTGCAGTCGAAAATAAAGCATTTCGAGACAAGTGTTATAGACGGCCTTAGTTGAGCGGGTAGATCATCCGCTTACGTATCCATCCCCATTCCGCGAATCGACTGACGACAAAAAAGCCTCCGCTTCAAACGGAGGCTTTAGAAACTTTAGCGATTCGTGATCGAGAGGCAGTCGCTTAGTTAGAGCAACAGGTGCCGCCTTGCGCATCGTCCTGCGGCTCGGAGCTGCAGCATTCTCCGCCTTCAGCCTGCGGCTCGTCATTGCAGCAGCCGCCGCCTTCCTTGCCTTCACCGCCGCAGCAACCGCCGCCTTGGTGAATGTGACCATGCGCAATCTCTTCTTCGGTAGCAGCGCGCACCTCTTGAATAGTCACGTTAAAATTGAGATGCTTACCCGCGAGCGGGTGGTTGCCATCGACGGTTACGTCGTCCTCTTCGATCTTTACAATGCGAACTGACACGGGACCTTGTTCAGTATTTGCCTGAAACTGCATACCCACCTGCAGATCTTCAACGCCTTGAAAGCGTTCACGCGGCACCACTTGCTCAAGCGCTGGGTTAGGCTCGCCATATCCATCTGCAGGATCGACGCGGACTTCTGCGGTATCGCCTGCAGCCTTACCCACAAGGGCAGCTTCAAGACCTGGAATAATATTTCGATGACCATGAAGGTATACGAGTGGTTGACCTGGCTGAGACTGATCAATCAAAGTGCCTTCGTCGTCTTTAAGAGCGTAGTCCATAGCGACTACTGTGCCGTCTGCGATTTGCATAGTATTGTGTAATTTAAGGTTTCTGCGATATTGCGGAGATGAAGCAGTAGCCAATATGCTAGCCTCGTCAAAAAGAAAGGGACTTTATTCACACCTAAATAGTCCGATCTTGCTGATTTCAAACGATCCACAACGCAAAGTCGCTTGACGGACACCCGAAAAATGGGGTTGCTATGCAACGCGGGACGATCTGCACACATACTTTCGACGCCTTATTTTAGACGCTTTATGCCTATCCAAGAAAACCCGGTCTTTCGACGCCTCCACAAACACGCCCAAAAGCGTCTAGTGTTTGATCCCGGTGTTTCCCGTAATAAGCAACTGCCTGCTTACAAGCGCTACATTCAGCTTGAAAACGAGATGCTCAAGCGGCACCACCAGAATGGTGATTCTGGGCAAGAAGTCTGCCAAGCACGTGCTGCGATGGCCGATGTGGTGATTGAGAATCTGTTTCTCGCCGCGCTAGATCTCTACGCTACTGAACATGGCTCGCTACCATGTAAAATGGCGATCCTCGCCACTGGCGGTTACGGCCGCCGCGAACTCAACCCGCATAGTGACATCGACATTATGTTTCTCTACCCAGAGAAAATTTCAGGGAAGAATTTTGCAAAATTCCAAGAAGTGCTGGCTGAAGAAATTCTCTACCCTCTCTGGGATCTAGGTTGGAAAGTAGGGCACGCATCTCGCAATGCGAAAGAAGCGATCGAAGAGGCCAAAAGTGAGATTCAATCCAAAAACGCGATCCTTGAGTCTCGTATTATCTGTGGTTCGGAACCGCTTTATGTCGACATGCAAACGCGCTTCTCGGCTTATTGTAAAAAGGAGCATTCCAAGGCTTATATTGAGCAGCGCCTAGCCGATGAGCGCGAGCGACATGCAAAGTTTGGTAAAACGGTCTACCTGCAAGAGCCGGATATTAAAAACGGCGTCGGTGGTCTTCGTGATTATCAAAATATCCTCTGGATGGCTAATATCAAATTTGGCTACGGCTCATTCAAAGAGATCAACCAAGCCAAACTTCTGCGTCGTCACCTCCGCGACGAAATGGAGGCTGCCTACGACTTTCTCTTACGCACGCGCACCGAGCTGCACCTGCAGAACCGACGGCCTACTGACAAGCTCGATCTGGAGCAACAACCCGCCATCGCCGAAGGCTTAGGCTACCCGCAGAAGGATATTTTTGAACGCGTCGAAGCGTTCATGAAAGATTATTACACCGCAGCGCGAACTATCTACCACATCAGTGAGCTACTCAAAGAGCGACTCGCCCTATCCAGTGAAAGCGATCCGCGCAGCTCTCAGCACATTACTTTTCGCGAAGCTCTACGCGCTCATCAGCATCTACCGCTAAAACGTGTGGATGGCTTTGTGCTACAAGACAAGGTACTCTTGCCAGAAAAGAAATCGGTCTTCACCGAGGATCCTTTGCGCCTGATCCGTATCTTTCATCTGATGCAACAATTTGGCGCCAAACTACACCCCGACCTAAAGTTTCGCATCTCCAGATCGCTGCCATTGATTGATCACTCCATCATCAATCACCCTTCAGCCGCGAAAAGCTTCTGCTC
Source organism: Puniceicoccaceae bacterium (assembly GCA_017857255.1). Taxonomy (GTDB): domain Bacteria; phylum Verrucomicrobiota; class Verrucomicrobiia; order Opitutales; family Coraliomargaritaceae; genus Lentimonas. Next base: position 12,346 of record JAFMDL010000037.1, read on the forward strand.
CATTCTGCGTTACCCCGGCGAAGTCTATCCTATTTTGGAGCTGATGCATGACCTCGGCGTCTTGGGGCGCTATCTTCCAGAATTCGGACAACTCACCTGCATGGTGCAACACGAATACTACCATCGCTATACCGCGGACGAACACGTGCTGCGAACGATCAAACATCTGGATGAAGTCTTCAATAAAGACTCTGTTATCGACGGCGCGTACGAGCGAGAAATACGCAAAACCGACGACCCGCTACTGCTTTACCTCATACTGCTACTGCATGATATCGGAAAGTCCGAAGGGGTCAAAGGCCACGACGTGAATGGAGTGCGTATTGCGCAACCGATCCTGGATCGATTCGATGTCTCCCAAGAACAGCAAGAACAAGTTCTCTTCATCATTCGCCATCATTTGGCCATGTCACGCATCTGGCAACGCTTCGATTTAGATGATCCAGAAACTGCTCACTCATTCTCTGAATTTATCGAAGATCCAGAAAAGCTGCGCCTCCTCTATGTGCATACGTACTGCGATGCACGAGGCACGGCCCCTACCCTATGGAATGACTACAAAGACACGATGCACCGCACGCTCTACAAGCGAACGCTAGAGCAATTCCAAGGCAAAGACATCCTAAAGCGCAAACACCAAGAACTTAAAGAACGACGCTTTCAAAAGATACTCGCGCGTGCCATCGAAGGTGTGGCCAACGATGAGATCGAGGCACACTTCAGCCGTCTACCCGATCGCTATTTCGTCAATACAAAGTCCGACGAAATCGAGCTGCACCTACGCATGGTCAACCAGTTGTTCGAACAAATCCAACACAGTGAAAACACTGACGCACTGACGCCTGTCATCGACTGGCGCAACGATATCGACCTCAACATGACTGTCGTCAACGTCGTGACATGGGACCGCGCCGGACTCTTTTATAAATTAGCGGGTGCACTCAGCCTAGCGGGAGTGAACATTGTTAGCACCAAGGCGATTTCTCGCTCAGATAATATCACTTTCGATACCTTTTATATTATGGAGCCTGAGGGTGGCGCTATCTCAGACAAAAAAGCACAGCAAATCTTCCAAACACACGTCGAAGATTCATTAATGCACGGCAAACGCTTAACCGGTGAAGTCGAACGACTTGAGGCCGAAGTCAAAAAACAAAAGAAGAAACTGCATGGTATTCTCCCTGCATCAATACCACCGAAGGTCGAAGTCTACCACGAGCTTTCGCTGAACCGCACGATTATCGAAGTCAAAGCAGAAGACCGCCTTGGGCTTCTCTACGGTCTCGCACGTCACATCTACTCGCGCGGCTTCGATATCAGCTTCGCACGTATCGCCACTGAGAGGGGTATCGCCATGGATACGTTCTACATTGAACGCATTAATAGCCTCGAAACGGTTAACTCAAAGAATCTCTTAGAGCTACGTGAAAAGCTCAACTCGATCGTTCAACAGTAGCATACCCTCGACGGGGCAATACGGCATATCGCTCGAATTAAGAGGACCTAAATGCAATAAAAATGAATTAATTCTGCGCATTGCCCCATCATGGCATGAATCTGGCAACAGTTAGTTTTTGAACATCTACAGATGACTCTCCCGATCATCTATAAAAAGATGCCAATCTCCATGCCACAAAAAAACATACTTGAACACGCGATCGCAGGGATCGCAGCAGAAGAAGTCGAAGCCCACTTCAGCCTGCTCCCAGAGCGCTATTTTATTAATACAAGTAGCGCAGAGGTCGACCGTCACATTAAGATGGTCAATGCGTTGCTGAACCAAATTAAAACAGCAGAATCAATTGGTTCACTCGTACCGATTGTCAACTGGAGTGACGACGTCAGTACTAAAATGACTATTGTAAATATCGTTACTTGGGATCGCGCTGGGCTCTTTTACAAACTGGCTGGTGCCCTCACGCTTGCTGGGGTCAATATCGAACGCAGTAAAGCCATTTCACGGGCAGACCACATTACTATCGATACTTTTTATGTGACTGACTCGAAAGGCGGCATGGTTGTCAGCAACACTGCTAAAGAAATATTTAACTCATATATTAAAAAAGCCTTAGTACATGGCAAACGACTCAAAGCAGAGATTGATCGCTTGGAAGCCCGGCATGATCAGCCAAGCTTTAAGCAAGGCAGTCTAGCTCTGACTTCACCAGCAAAGGTTGATTTTTACCATGAGCTATCCAACCGGCGGACAATCGTTGAAGTTCAAGCCGTAGATCGCATTGGCTTGCTCTACGATCTCGCACGCCTGATCTACGCAAATGGCTTTGATGTCACCTTTGCTCGAATTGCTACCGAGCGAAACATCGCAATCGACACATTCTATATCGAGAATATCAATGCCAGAAAACCGATTGAAGCGCACAGCTTACTCAAACTGCGCGAAGCGATCACCACCATGGTACAAAGCTAAGCATACGGGGCAATGAAGTCACCTAATCTGTAAGTTTATTGTTACAGCTACAGACGGAAATACCTACTATAAGCATCTTAGATGCGCCGCTCCAAGGCCTCGCGGATTTCATATAATCAATGTTCGACCTTTAGCGATGAATATTGAATCCTCGGGCTTATGCAAAACTATGGGACAGAGCACACTGCGATCGATTCACTCTATCGGATCAGTAGCCTCGTATCAAATACTGAAGAGCCCAAAGAGGCGCTCGCACTAATCCTGAAAGAGATCGTCCATGTCTTACAGCCTAGTAGCGCATCGATCTCACTGATCAATCCTGACTCACAGCGCCTAGAGCTCGAAGTCTCGCATGGACTCCCTGAAAACTCCAAGGACTTTGATCTAGCACTCGGCCAAGGCATCACTGGTTGGGCTGCGCTACACCAGCGCGCGATCATCGTACCTGATGTCAAAAAAGAACCCCGTTACATCTCAGTACGTACTAACATTTGCTCCGAAATGGCAGTGCCGATGGAAGATCAAGGAATCGTCATCGGTGTAGTCAATGTCGATAGTGAGCAGCTTAACGCCTTTGATCAGCAAGCACTGAAAATCCTGACTTTATTGACCAATGAAGCCAGCCGCGTCGTCTCCAGGCTGTGGCTTATTCAGCAACTCAGGTCCAAGGCCCACCAGCTCGAATCGCTTGTTAACATGGGTCAAGGACTGGTCGGCGAGCTCGAAGAGGATCAGGTCCTTCGTCGCCTCGCGCATGAAGGCCGACGACTCATGAACTGCCATAGCTGCTCGCTCTTTCTGCTCTCACCTGACCAAACAAAACTTCACCCACATACCATGATCGGCCCTGAAGGAACGATCGAAACACCAGCTTGTATTTTACTCGAAGAGAGTTCCTTTAAGTCGGCAGTTCATCGCGGCAAGCAAGTCGAAGTCGCTGACCTGCCCTTCACCATTGAAGATGACTTTATCTATACCGTACAAAACGAAGCCCTGGTATCGATGCTCACCACACCGATCGTATTTAATAACGAAGTCATCGGCCTACTCAACGCCTACACCACGCATCAGCACCGCTTTAACAACGACGAAAAGAAGGTATTCGCGACACTCGCTCAGCTCGGCGCAATCGCCATTCAGAATGCTCGACTGTATGCCCGTATCTTCAGCTCCGAAGAATCTTTACGCCAAAATGAAAAACTCACGACGCTCGGGATGCTAGCCGCTGAGATTGCCCACGAAATCCGTAATCCTCTAACCGTCATTAAACTCCTCTTCGAATCGCTCGAGCTACAATTCCAGCCCAATGACGATCGCCAGACCGACGTCGCTGTAATCGGCGAAAAAATTAACCACCTTGAAGCAATCGTTAGTCGTGTACTCGATTTCGGCCGCAATGGCCAAAACATGCATGCGCGTTGCAACCTCAACGATTTGATCGAAGATACGTTGCGCCTTGTCCGACTCAAACTCCATCAACAAAAGGTTAAGATTACTTATCAGCCAATCGCACAGCCGCTCTTCGCTGAAGTAAACAAGGGACAAATTCAACAAGTCATGCTCAACCTAATTCTTAATGCCACACAGGTCATGCCTGAGGGCGGTCATATCGAGATCAGTACTGAAGGCGATCACGATCAAGCAATATGTATTATCCGTGACCACGGCCCAGGTATAGAAGAAGCGATCCAGAGCCAGATTTTCGAATCATTTCTCACCAACCGTCCAGGCGGCACGGGTCTAGGACTCTCGATTAGCAAACGTATCCTGCGTGACCACCATGGCAATATCGAGCTCGTCGAGTCGTCCTCCAAGGGCAGCACCTTCCGCTTCTGGTTGCCCGCGCATCAATAACGTGAAAATCAAACGTCACACTATCTGGCCCTGGGCACTCGCGATTTCGATCTACGCGGCATCGGGCCAATCGACTCTCGCGGCGCCAGATGTTGGAGTGTCTTACGACAAACTCGCCCATTTACTTGTCTTTGGTCTCTTGGCCACTGCGGTGCTACGTATTCCGAACTTGTTTAAAAAAGGCTGGCACGGGGTGCTCTTCACGATCTTCATTGTGTCAGGCTACGCGATACTAGATGAGTTCCGGCAATCCTTAACCCCGGGCCGGGCCATCGAACTGAACGACTGGATCGCCGACACTCTCGGCGCCATCATTGCCAGCATCCTTTACCTTAAGTGGCAGCGCTACCGTCAGTTCTGGGAATATTTCATCCCTCTCAGGCGCCGGAAATAACGCACGCAGCGCGAAGCCCAATAGTACTTACAACGGTTTTTTGGTCATTCCTTCAACGGCCTCCCGAATAATCCCGTGCGTCAAACTCTGCGGTAAGACCGTGACTGTCCCGTCCCCAGCATACAGCACATACAGTGGCACACCTGAACGCCCGAAGCGCTCGAGCTCGGCAGTGATCGCCGCATCATAGCGTGTCCAATCCGCCTCAAATGCCGTCACTCGATATTCCTCAAATAAAGCCTTCGTCGCATCGGTACGGATCGCCACCTTTTTGTTCACCTGACAAATCAGGCACCAGCTTGCAGTGAAATCGATAAACACGGGCTTGCCTTGTGCTAACTCTGCTTCAACCGCTTTAGCCGACCACGATGCCCATTGTCCGTTTTCTGAAACAGATGAGCCCGATGCAAAATTTGCATACGCTAACTTCGTTGCATGCAGCGCATACCACGTCGCACAGACCAATAGCACCAAACTGATGAGCCGCGCAACCCACTGCGTGCGCTTGGGCTTTACCGGCACGGACCAGCGACCGTACACCCATGCGGCTATGCTAGTGGTTAATAAGGCAATTAATACAGCGATCACCGCATCCACACCACCGAGACGCCCCGCGACTAGCGCGAGAAAGACCACTGCCGCCATCAGCAAAAAGCCCATAAACTGCTTCACTGATTCCATCCATACTCCTGGCTTCGGCAAGTACGCCACCAACTTCGGAAAGATCGATAAGAACAAAAACGGCGAAGCGAGCCCTAGACCCATTACTCCAAAGATCAACAAGCCCGTGATTGCATCTGCTTGCACCGCGATACCACTGACCGATGCCACCAGCGGTCCCATGCACGGCGCACCGACGACCGCCGCCAATACTCCCATACCGAACGAACCCAGCGCATCGTTGCGTTGCGACACCTTTGTATCCGCACCGACCAGACTCGTGCCGATCTCAAACACACCCATCAAGTTGAGCGCAAAAAGAAAAAACACCATCGTTAGAACCACTACGAAATTGGGACTCTGCAACTGAAAGCCCCAGCCGATGCGCTCACCAATGCCACGTAACGCCAACAGCACTGCAGCCAAAGCCAAAAAACTCACCACCACGCCCGCGGTATACGCCGCGCCATGCAGTAAGGCCTGTCGCTTGGATTGCCCAGAATGCTTCAATAACGAAAAAACCTTCAGCGACAATACTGGCAACACACAAGGCATTACATTTAAAATCAGACCGCCAAGAAAGGCCAATAACAACCAGCCTGGTAGTCCTAAGTTCAACAAGAACCCTTCTAATCCATCTGCTACAGGCACTCCACTCACCAAATCTAGAGTCGGTACACTTGGCTCAGTGCCAGCTCCTAGATCAATTTGCCAATTGCCCGCAGCTGATTGCAACACACCTGCTAGGTCATCAATCGCGCCATCCTTTAAGGCTGAATCTAATACCGCTTCAAGACGTGTCACACCTTGCGCAGGGTTGGTCACACGTTGTGCGGCACTCGGATCAATCACGCCAGTCTTGTCTGCGTAAAAATACAGCTCCTTTGGAACCTCAGGGCCGGCCCCTTGCTCAATGGTTAAGACTAGCAAGCCATCTTCATTCGTAGCGGAGACCTCCCATGCCAACGCCGCTTGCGGCAAACGCGCACGTGCCGCAGCAAATAACGCTGCATCCTCACTGAGATCCGCAGCCCGGCCCACAACTAATTCGAGGCGAAGGCTCGCATCGCCCGGGACACAGACCTCCTCACACATCAACCATCCGACCTCAGCTTGAAGCATCACAGGCTCGCCCTCAATCAAATCCTTACCAGCCCGAATCGGAACCATCAATGTCACCGCATCCTCATAGCCATAATTCATCAAGCCGCCAAGTTCGATACGCTCTGGCGCAGGCCATTCGATCGCACCCGCCGTAAAGCCATCGGGTAACTCCCACTCTATCTCAACTGGCAAGCCACTCGCGCCAGGATTTTTCCAATAAATATGCCAATGCGGCTCGAGTTTAAAATCCAAAGCCACATAAAAAGTCTGCCCCGATTGAACTGTGTAAGACTCGGCAATGAGCTCGACCTGAGCTGGCTGAGGTAACCCTGGAATCGCTCGTAATGCAGTCGCACCTAAAGCTAGCCAAGCAATGACAAGGGAGAATAAAGCAGACGTTTTCATTAAGCGCATCATCATAACTAACCGATCAGATATGCCAAACCACAAACTTATTCCAAAAAATCAATTTAAATGCCAATCCCAACAACGACTCGGCACCCTCTTACATTTTACCTTTGCACCATCAAACCTTCCTACTTTCATTGCCTCACCATGACAGACCAAGACCACGGCCCGACCGGCGAAATATGTTTCGACCTCCCCTCTCCATATGAAGCGCACCCTTGCGGGCTGCTCTACTTGCCACGCTTTATTGCCAAGTGCCATAAACACCTTGCTGGCGAATTACCTAAGTCCTATCAGAAAAATTTCTGCCGCGGCTTCGACCGGTTTCTGTCGATGCACCTCGGCATCGACCCGAAGCAAGTTCTCGCCGCAGTCGAAGCAGCCGGTGACGATGAGGTCGAACTCGATCGCTTATTAGGCGAGCTCTTTCCTGAAGATCTGAACGCCATTGAATGGAACCGCGAAGTCACTCACAAAGGCCAAACTGAAATGGGCCGTGAATTTCTGGCTGAGTCACTGACCAATATGAAACATCCCGAAATGATCGGCGTAATTGATAGTGTCATGGACATGATGGACTTCGATGAAGGTCGCATTCCAGGCTTCTCCGATCAGCGGCGCAAGGCTTGGGAAGCAGCGCAATTGTAACGCCCTGTTAATTAAATTTGAGCGCGCGTAATCGTCGGCGGACCTGTGGTCGAGCTCGGCTTCAAGCCTATTTAAGGCCAAGCACACCCGCAACTGCAGCAGGCTCTTGCAATTACTTAAATTTGAGTTGACCTTATCGAAAGCGACTTTCATTAAATGCGCATTACCATGACACGACCGACTGAACAGTGCAAATCACACGGATGGGCCGATAAGCTCGCCATTAGTATGGCGGCGGTATGTGCGGTTCATTGCCTGCTCACCCCTGTGGTGATCGTAATGCTGCCGATTGTGGCGACCTCCTTTTTAGTAGATCAAAACTTCCATCTGTGGATGCTGTATTTAGTTATTCCAACAACTAGTTTCGCGATCTTCATGGGTTGCCGTCAGCACAAGGATAAGTGGGTGTTTACTTTAAGTGCAATCGGTCTATGCATACTTATCTCCGCCCTAGTCTATGAGCGTCGGCATACGCCTGCCGCTGAGTTGGCTGCAGGAGCTCATTGCCAGCACTGCGTAGGCGGGCTAAGCGAGGAAGGGCAGCCGTTGAGCGTTGCGGCATGGATCAACACACTCGGTGGCCTGTTCCTTGCGAGTGGCCACATTCGTAATTATCGACTTTGTCGACGCACTGCATGTGCTCATTAGGCAGCGCTTGACAGTACTTCCGAAACAAACCGGTTGCATCTAACCCGCAGCTGCTGCGCACACTCCGCACACTCCGTAAACCTCAAGCAAATGGGTCACTCTTCTGTACCCTCTTGCCTTTGCTTTCGCGACAACCTCAGTACCAACACATACGTCAAGACGTTCTGCTTGGTGACAGACTCGGCAAATTAAATGGTGGTAATGTGCACCCGGCTCAGTGAGCTCAAACAGCTGTGTTCCGCTTTCCATCGGGATACGCTGCAATGCTTGAATCGCTTCAAACGCTTCCAAGTTTCGATACACGGTGACTA
>JAFMDL010000038.1 GCA_017857255.1 Puniceicoccaceae bacterium
TAGGCCCTCAAGGTATTCTTCGGCCAGCATTATAGATAAAAATGGCCCTCGGGCATAAAAGACCGAAAATTCCCATTGACAGGCTACATTCGCATTTTACTGTTTGCCGCTTTTCCAAAAATCATGAAAACGACTTTAGCTACAACATCAGACCACACCAAACACTGGTTCGTGGTAGACGCTGCCGACGAAACACTCGGCCGTATCTCCGTAAAAATCGCCAATGTATTGCGCGGCCGTCACAAGGCTATCTATACTCCGCATGCTGACACCGGCGACTTCGTCGTAGTTATCAATGCTGAGAAGATCCGTGTTTCAGGCAAAAAGAACACCGATAAAAACTACATGTTTTATTCTGGCTGGATGGGCGGCGAAAGCTACGTCTCTATGGAAGAAATGCGTGAAAAGAAGCCCGAATTCATTATCGAGCACGCAGTCAAAGGCATGCTTCCCCGTAACCGCCTTGGTCGCCAAATGATCAAGAAGCTTAAAATTCACGCTGGCCCTACGCATCCATACGAAGCGCAGCAGCCTAAGCCTCTAGTATAACTTTTAGAATACCTACAATGAGCGAACAAACATTTGTAACCATCGGTCGCCGAAAAACAGCACGTGCCCGTGTCCGCCTAACTCGCGGCACTGGCAAAGTAATCGTTAACGGAAAAGCACCTGCGGACTACTTCAAGACTGAAGATTTCACCCGTGCCGCACTCTCTCCTCTCACCACTGTTGAGATGGCAGATCAAGTTGACATCACTGTGAAAGCAGAAGGCGGCGGTCTGAATGGCCAAGCGGGCGCGACTCGCCTCGGCATCGCTCGTGCACTTGAAAAACTTAACAGCGAATTACGCGTGCCTCTGAAACAAGAAGGCCACATGAAACGCGACCCACGCTCACGTGAGCGTAAGAAATCAGGTCAGCCTGGTGCACGTAAGCGCTTCCAGTTCTCGAAACGTTAAAGCGGCAAGGACGCATTTTTTGCAAACCCTCCCAGGCCGTTTTCGTGCCTTGGAGGGTTTTTTCTTTTCCAAGTTTCTGTCTCATCAGTCTCCAGATAATCTCATTGATCATCGTTTACTTCCTAGTAGGCGCCACTTTTAATCCTCACTATCATGAACGCAGCAGTCATCGGAGCATCCGGATATTCCGGAGAAGAACTTGTTCGGCTACTCTCACGCCATCCAAACGTGACATTAGCTGCAGTCACCTCGCGCTCACTGGCGGGTAAGCCTGTCGCCGATGTGATGCCGGCGCTGCGGCACTTAGTCGGTGAATTGGAGTTTACCCACTCAGACCCAGTGGTGTTAGCCGCTCGGGAGGACCTTGATGTCTTCTTCCTTGCGCTGCCACACGGCGTCGCATCGGAATATGCTGACCCACTCTTTCAAGCAGGTAAGACCGTCATTGATTTGAGCGCCGACTTCCGCCTTAAATCAACTGCAGTCTACGAACAGTACTATGGCCAAGCCCATCCAGCACCGCACCTATTAGCTGCTGCTCCCTATGTCATACCTGAACTTGCGGACGATCAATGGAAGAGCGCATCGCTCATCGCCTGCCCAGGTTGCTACCCGACCAGCGTGCAGCTACCATTAGTTCCTCTGCTCAAGCAAGGCATCGTCAAACCTGCAGGGATTGTCATCAACAGTTACAGTGGTGTCAGCGGTGCTGGTCGTACAGTCGCAGAGGACTTCATTTATTGCGAACGTAACGAAAGTATGAAGGGCTACGGTATGCCCAAGCATCGCCACCTATCCGAAATCGAAGAGCAGCTCGAAAAAGCAGCCTTTGCGGACTGCATCGTGCAATTTAACCCACACCTCGCTCCAATGTCGCGGGGCATCTCCACGACGATTGTAGCCAAGGCCAACGGCTCGCTTGACAATCTTTACGCTTCTTGGAACGCAACCTTCGCAGGTAAACCCTTCGTCAATGTGCTCCCAAGTGGCTCGTATCCGGATACCAAACACGTTAGTGGCACCAATCGTGCAGACATCTCTGCCGTTTACGATCCACGGACCGACAATTTTGTCATTACCTCAGTCATTGATAACCTACTCAAAGGAGCTAGCGGCCAGGCAGTGCAGTTGCTTAACCTAAAGTTCGGTTTCGCAGAAACTGCCGGACTGCTGTAGACCGCAACTCCAGCGCCACATTTCGATATGAACACCTCCATCCCAGTTAAACTGATCGAAAATTCTGGCGGACTCGGAGACTGCCCAGGCTACAAAACTGCTGGTGTAGCTGGCGATATTAGGGAAATCGGCGACACCGAACGCCTCGATGTAGCACTCTTCACCGCAGACACTCCCTGCAGTGCAGCGGGTGTCTTTACGCTGAACGACGTCTGCGCGGCACCTGTCAAGGTCTGCAAAACAATCCTCGAGAAAAGTGCCGACAACATCGCTGGCTGTATTTCCAATAGCGGTAATGCCAATGCTGCGACTGGCGAACAAGGCATGATCGATGCCAAGCAAATGAGCGCCTTGGCACAATTGGAAACTGGCATCGGCGCGCCCTTCTTAGTGTGCTCTACTGGCCGCATTGGTCGAAAACTGCCGATGCAAAAGATCGAGTCTGGCATCGCTGCTGCGGCCCAAGCGCTCAGCAATGAACCGCAGGCTTCGTTCAATGCCGCCGACGCAATTCTCACCTCCGACACTCGGCGCAAAGTCGCCACGGCACGGTTTAAGGTCGATGGTCAAACCATTACTGTCTCTGGCATGGCTAAAGGCGCAGGTATGATTGAGCCCGATATGGCAACTATGCTCGCCTATGTCGTCACCGATCTTCAAGCAAACGGCGCACTGCTCAAAGCAGTCCTCAAAGAAGCCTGCGATCGAACATTCAACTGCATCTCAGTTGATGGCGACATGAGCACCAACGACACCGTTCTACTCTTTGCTAATGGCCACTCGGGCATCGCCGCCGATACCACACCCGAGTTATTGTCAGCCTTCAAAGACGCCGTTTTTCAAGTCTGCGATATCATGGCCGAAAAAATTGTCGGCGATGGCGAAAAAGTCACTAAGCTAGTCGAACTTATCGTCCAAGGCTGTCAGACGGATGCGGATGCCGAGAAAGTCGCTCGCGCCGTGGGCAACTCACTCTTGGTTAAAACTTCATGGTATGGCTCCGATCCTAATTGGGGGCGCCTCGCCGATGCCGCAGGCTATGCACGCGTCGGTCTCGACGAGACCTGTTTCGACATCCACTACGACACTTGCCCAGCACTCATCGGTGGGCGCCCGCAGGATGAGAAACTGCAAGAGTGGAAAGATATCGTCGCCAAAAACCGCTTCCGCATTACACTTAATTTAAATCAAGGTAACAGCTCCTTCCGCCTACTCACCTCTGATCTCAGCGAAGCTTACGTAAACTTCAACAAATCAGAGTAACCACGAGACCAACACTCGACTCCCAAGTCTCAACTCGTATACACCGCTCTCAGCTTCCACCTAATGATCCACATTGACCATCTCGACGTGACTACTAAAGCAGCCGTGCTGCTTGAAGCGCTCCCATACATTCAGCGGTTTCGTGATTCCATCTTTGTAGTCAAATACGGCGGCGCATTTATGGATGATGCAGACCCGAAGGTGCGTACACGGGTGGCGACTGACATCGCATTTCTCGCCGCTGTGGGCATCAAAGTGGTCGTCGTACATGGCGGGGGGAAGGCGATTACACGAGCACTTGCAGAATCCAATGTCGAAACACGCTTTGAACATGGCCTACGGGTGACCGATGCCGCGTCAGCCAAAATCGTCGAACACACGCTCAACAAAGTCGTCAATCTCGATATCTGTGAAATCCTTCAGAAGAAATGCGCACGGCCACTCGGCATCGCCGGGAATGATGTATTGGTTTGCGACAAAAAAGACGTTTGCGTCGATGGTAAACACGTCGATGTCGGCTATGTTGGCGAAACACATACTGTCAAAACCAAGATCATCAAGAAAGCGCTCAACGACGGCTATATCCCTGTCATATCGCCAATGGCCTGCGACGAAGACGGGCAAGTCTACAACACCAATGCCGACGCCGCTGCCGGTCGTGTCGCTGCAGCATTACGCGCCCGTCGGCTTGTTTATCTCTGCGATGTCCCTGGCCTGATGCGCGACATGCACGACTCAGAGTCGCTGATCTCCTCGCTCAAAGCCGAAGATGTCGCCGACCTAGTCAAAGATGGCACCATCAGTAAAGGCATGATCCCGAAGACAGACAGCGCAGTGACAGCGCTGCGCAGTGGCGTACACCGCGTGCACTTCGTCGACGGCGAAAACCCACACAGCCTACTCCTTGAGATCTTCACCGACAAGGGCGTCGGCACCGAAATCGTGAACAGCTGAAAATGACACAACGAGCCAACCACTAATCATTACCACATTCTCTCCGACCACCCGCAGCGAGCAACCCGCAACTAGCAACCAAGAACTCTCACCCCGCATGCACCACCCAACACTCATGAAAAACTACGGCTCACCGGCGTTCAACGCAGTGCGGGGTGAAGGTGTATATCTATACGACGAGAACGACACACGCTTCTTGGATTTTGGTAGCGGTATCGCCGTCACATCGGTCGGTCATTCTCACCCAAAATGGGTCAAGGCGGTGCAAGAGCAAGCAGCCACTCTCACTCATTGCAGCAACCTCTATGGTATACCAGGGCAACAAAAACTGGCTGATCGACTGGTCGAGCAAGCTGGCCCAGGACGGGTGTTGTTCTGTAACAGCGGCGCTGAAGCCAACGAAGCGTTAATTAAGCTCGCTCGGCTACACGGCCAGCAACTATCCGGGGGCAAAGAAGCCAAACGGTTTACCGTCGTCGCAGCCGAGAACGCCTTTCATGGTCGGACTTTTGGCGGTATGGGCGCGACTCCACAAGAAAAGATTCAAGGGGGCTTTCGACCCATGCTTGAAGGGTTCAAATTTGGACAGCTCAATAATATCGAAAGCTTCGATCAACTCGTCGATGACAGCGTCGCCGCAGTTTTTATTGAGTCCATTCAAGGCGAAGGCGGCATTTTTCCAGCCGATGAAAGCTTCCTGCAAGAACTGCGAGCACTCTGCACCGAGCGAGGCGCGCTGCTCATGCTCGACGAAGTGCAATGTGGTATCGGCCGAAGCGGACACTTTTTCGCGTTCGAAAAAAGCGGTGTAAAGCCAGACGCGATCGGTATGGCTAAAGGACTCGGCGGAGGGTTCCCAATTGGAGCGATCTGGGTGTCCGAACCCTACGCTGACCTCTTCCAGCCTAGCTCACACGGCACCACCTTTGGCGGTTCCCCACTCGCCTGTGCGGCAGCCAATGCCACACTCGACATCATTGAAGCAGACAACCTGATCGACGAAGTCGCCACCAACAGCTCCATCTGGCACGAAGGCCTGCAAGACTTAATTAAAAAGTATCCACAACACATCGCGGGCATGCGAGGTGCAGGCTACATGGTCGGCCTCCCACTGCACACTGACGCACTTGCTGTCACAGCTGCAGCTCGGGCAAAAAATATGCTAATCGTTCCTGCTGGTAAGAATACCATTCGCCTCTTGCCGCCACTCACAGCCACACTCAAAGAGCTCGCCGAAAGCGTCCGTATTCTCGACGAAGTCTTTGCTGAACTCGGGAAAAATTAATTCCTTACCGCTCACTCCTTTCCCTCTATTTAAAATGCAACACTTTTTAAAAGTTACCGACTTCACGCTCGAGCAGGCACAAGACGTCTTCTCGCTGGCCAAGTCTTTCAAAAACGATCGGTTCAATACGCCGACAACACTCAACAAGCAATCTTGGGGACTACTCTTTTACAAAAGTAGCACACGCACTCGAGTTTCCTTTGAGGTCGGCATCAACGAGCTCGGCGGTCACCCCATCGTGCTCAACTCGCAGCAGACCCAAATCGGCCGAGGCGAAAGCGTCGCAGACAGCTCCAAAGTGCTGTCGCGCTACCTCCACGGTTTGATCATTCGGACTTTCGAACACTCTATCCTCAAAGAGTTTGCCGAACATGCGACCATGCCGATCATCAACGGCCTAACCGACTTTAACCACCCCTGCCAGCTCTATACCGATATCTTCACTCTACTCGAGCGCTACTCCCCTGATAGCGTGGATATCAGTACACTCAAAGGTAAGAAAATTGCTTTCCTTGGAGACAGCGCCTGCAACATGGCCAATTCCTGGATCCTTACTGCTGCGATGTTCGAGATGGAAATCGTGGTCTCCGGCCCGGATGGCTACGAGCCCAAGCAAGCCATTGTAGATGCATTGAAAGCCGACGACCTACCAGTTAACTTCACCTACACAAATGACCCCAAAGCAGCGGTCAAAGATGCTGACGCGATCTACACAGATGTCTGGGTATCGATGGGCGACGAAGCCGAAGCCGAGCAGCGCCTCAAGGAAATGGCACCATACCAAGTCAACGCCGAGCTGCTGGCTCTCGCCAAGCCCGATGCCTATTTCATGCACTGTCTGCCTGCACACGCTGGCGAGGAAGTGAGCCAAGACGTCCTCGACAGCCCACAAAGTATCATCTTCGACGAAGCAGAAAATCGCCTGCACGCACAAAAAGCAATCATGGCGAAGCTGGTCGAGCTAAATTCCTAGGCTCGGCAGTTTGCTCGCGAAGGGGCGCAAAGCACATGCGAAGTTTTTAAGATCAACGCGCTCCCGCAACGGAGCGCGTTTTTTATGGGAAGGACGATCTCCGTATCGTCCGCTACTCCGTCCCCTATTCGCGAACACTTCGCGTATTCTGGCGGTCAGAAATCGGATTCAACAGCTGCGCCTCAAGTCTCACTTTTAAGGCCTCATGCCAACCACTAACTGTTAATGGTAGGATTCGCATGTCCTCACGAGCCGATTTTTGTAAACACAGATTAAAACTAGAATTGGATGAAAATTCATCCGCGTTAATCCGCCTGCCTCTGCGGTTAATATTTTACCAGTTTAAGGCGCTGGATAGTATCATACCCCCCTCGCTTGACATTTGACAAATTATTTGACAAATTTTACACATGGAAACGAATGTTAGCACGTTGTTACGAGAATTCCCAAAAATCCGCCGCGCGGCACTCTCAGGTGAGGACGTGATCGTCCACACACGCGAAGGCGACCTTAGGATTACCGCCGACAAGCCCAAAGGTGGCTCTATTCTAGGTTGTATGAAAGATAGCTTCGGCCACGTGGCAGACGACATTGTTGGCCCCACCAGCACAGACGACGAGTGGAACCCATCACTGTGAAAGCCATTTTAGACACACATGCTCTCATCTGGGTGGCTGAATTCGACCCGCGCCTAAGCCAAACTGCCATCGACTACGTCAAGCAGTGTGACCGTAGCGATCTCTGTATTTCAGACGTAAGTCTACTGGAAATCGCAATGCTCCACCATAAAGGGCGTATCCCTTCCAGCACTCCCCTTGACAAGATATTAGGACAGGCCGAGATGAACTTTCATATTCTACGGATCAACTCCAACATCGCAGCGGAGTCCTATGCACTGCCGCTCACTCAAGCCGACCCGTTTGATCGGATCATCGTCGCTACGGCCAGACACCACCAGATCCCACTCATCACCAAAGACCAACTGATCGTCGATTCCAATTGCGTAGAGACAATTTGGTAATACTCATCCACCAAAAAATCAAATTTCATGGTTGGACGTTCGTCCCTGATTGTTCATTTTTAGCGAACATTTGTATCAGCAACCCCGATTCAACTCCTAACCTTTAACTCTCCACTACCAACCTGTGTCCGCTAAATATACTGAAGACAGCATCAAGTCCCTCGATTGGAAAGAACACATCCGCCTGCGCCCAGGCATGTATATCGGTAAGCTGGGCGACGGTTCATCCTCTGACGACGGCATTTACATCCTCCTCAAAGAGGTGATCGATAACTCGATTGACGAGTTTGTAATGGGCAACGGTAAGGTCATCGAAGTTAATATCGACGGTACCCACGTCGCCGTGCGCGACTTCGGCCGCGGCATTCCACTTGGCAAACTCAAAGACTGCGCCTCCAAGATCAACACCGGTGCGAAATACGACTCCGAGGCTTTCAAAAAATCCGTCGGCCTTAATGGTGTAGGCATCAAAGCAGTCAATGCGCTCTCTTCCGAGTTTCAGATCCAAGCTTTCCGTGAGGGCAAGACACGCTCTGTTACTTTCTCACAAGGAGAAGTCACTGCCGAAGACAAAAAAGATAAGTCTTCTAAGGATGCCGAAAATGGCACTGCACTACGCTTTGATCCAGACCCAGACATTTTTGGTACCATCCGCTTTCGCGATGATTACGTGGAAGACATGCTCTGGAACTATGCCTACCTAAATCGTGGACTGACCATCGTCTACAATGGCAAAAAGTTTAAATCCGAAAACGGCCTCAAAGACCTGCTCGGCAACAAGCTCGATGGCGAACCAATGTATCCCATCGTGCACTTAAGCGACACCGACATCGAAGTCGCGTTCACCCACAACGACTCTTACGGCGAAGACTACTACTCCTTCGTCAATGGCCAGCACACCACCATGGGTGGCACGCACCTTGCAGCCTTCCGTGAGGCGCTGGCCAAAACTATCAAAGACTTTTTCAAAAAAGACTTCGACGCGGTCGACATCCGCACCTCGATTTGCGCAGCCGTTGCAATCAAGGTAGAAGAACCCGTTTTTGAGTCACAGACCAAGACCAAGCTCGGCTCCACCGACATGGGGCCGAAAGGGCCGACGGTGCGCACCTTCATGAGCAACTTCATGAAGCAAACACTTGATAACTATTTGCATCGTAATCCAGCAACCGCCGAGATTTTAGTCAAAAAAATCCAAGAGTCCGAGCGCAATCGTAAGGAACTCAAAGGCATTCAGAAGCTGGCCAAAGAACGCGCGCGTAAAAACAAAGTACACAATAAGAAGCTACGCGACTGCCGCGTCCACCTTGGCACAAAGAAAGACCGACGTCTCGAATCTACCCTATTTATCACGGAGGGCGACTCTGCCTCTGGCTCAATTACCAAAGCGCGCGACGTCAACACACAAGCGGTGTTTTCACTCAAAGGTAAGCCGCTCAACTCGTTCGGATTGACTAAGAAAGTCGTTTACGAGAATGAAGAGTTTAACCTGCTGCAAGATGCTCTAAATATTGAGAACGGCCTCGAAGATCTGCGTTATAACAATGTCGTCATCGCCACTGATGCCGATGTCGACGGCATGCACATCCGCCTCCTGCTGATTACCTTCTTCCTGCAATTTTTTCCTGAATTAATCAAGCAAGGTCATCTCCATATTCTGCAAACTCCCCTCTTTCGAGTTCGTAACAAAAAAGTGACTCGCTACTGCTACACCGACGATGAGCGTCGCGCTGCAATGGAAGAATGTAAGCCTAAGCCTGAAATCACTCGCTTCAAAGGCCTCGGCGAGATTTCACCGGATGAGTTCGGCCACTTTATTGGTAAGGATATTCGCCTCGACCCGGTCATCATCCCCAAGGGCATGACGATTAAAGATATGCTCACTTTCTACATGGGCAAAAACACACCTGAGCGGCAGACATTCATCATCGACAATTTAAAAATCGAAAAAGACGAGCCTGAAGCTATCAGTGCTTAGGTTTTGCGTTGTGAAACAATGAACCGCTACTTGAGATGCTCAACGATACGCGCTTCCTGGTAGTCATAAAACGGATTCCAGCGTTGTCGCAGCATATCACCGGCAGCAATCGCAAAGACACCTTTCTCACCGCGCACGGCGATGGCTCCCAGATGGATACGTTCCGGATTTTTCTGAGGGCCCGCACCATACAATGGATCATCGCGATGAAACGGCAGCGCAACATGTGAGAGAGAATAGACCGTGGCAGGCCACCCATACCCCAAGGTCAGCACTTCCGACTCATGAAGGCTCGGCGCATAGGAATACACTGCAACCGACTGCGTTGCAGACGACTCATTTCGGACCACTGACAATTTGTAGTCCCGTTGTGGATCACTTATCAAAGGCTCGAGGTTCGGGACTTTACCCTGGGTTAATAACGGCTCAACCTGAGAGTTGCGGTTGATATCATAGAACACCAATTCATGCCCCGCTTCAGGTAAGCGCCCAAAAAAATCTCGTACTAACGCGGACATCTCCACCGTAGTATCGACGACTGATTGAAAGGCCAGCACACGCGGAAACGACATCAACCGACTATCACCCTCAAGTTTGCGTAACTCCTCGCAATTCAAAATAGTTAATTGATAAGCCACAGCAGCAGCATTCACTGGAAACGAATGGTACTTGTACGGATCATACTCTGGCGCGATGATTTGCCATTGTAATTTAGCCATGCCCAATAGGTAGCTGAAACGCTTCTGCCAAATAGCAAACTTCGCCAGCGAGGTAATTCCGATCTCGGGGGAAACCAGCACCATATTCTCCAATACCGGCAAGCTCTGATCCGCCAAACAATCGAGAGCATAGCGAATACTCAGCGCTCCGCCATGCGAATACCCCACTGCATGTAGCGGTTGTTCATTCACCACTGACTTTAAATGACGCATCGCTAATCGTACCGCGGCAGCCATATCTTGCCAGCTGGTCTGCGTTAAAGCCGCTGGCGCAGTACCGTGCCCTGGTATTCGTAATCCAACTACATATGCTCCTTCAGCATGTAAGCGCTGGCCCAAACGCCTCAAACTATATGGAGCATCAGTCAATCCATGGAGCAACAAGACACCACACTTGGGCGCTTCATGAATCAACTCAAAGCTACGATTCCAATTGCTCTCCCAGCTCGTAGCATCGGCATAGCTCTGATTACTGTAGCGGTCTGCCCACTTCGCTGGATCATTACTCTTAGGTGTAACAACCAACTCATCCAACTGAGTAAACAAGCGATCCTCCAAGGCCAGATAGTCCGCAAACGTAGCAACTTTCGACTCTGCTGTATATTCTTCATTCAGCTCTGCGGTGTGCCAGATTTCTAAGTCTGGCTTATCATTCAAAAACCGAACAGCTATTACCAGCGCCAGCAAAACCCCACCGACGGCACCAGACAGAAGATATTTAAACAAATAAGAGACTGAGCACGGTAAAATTTTCTTCATATCACTACAACCATTTAGATATACGCATTATTTGGCTCGAGCCTGTAAAATAACATCAATTTTTGCCAATTCTTCCGACGCCATTTTCCAAAGAATCTCGATTTGATCTATAGGTGAAGATGGCAACTCTCCCTCGGCCAAGTAGGCACCGTGCTGCGCTATATATCGTTCCTTAAAGGCATAATATGACCAACGCCCGTCATAGCCCATGCGCACTACCAAATCTTCCAGCAAGCTCTGACGAATCGCTAATTCCCGAGCGCGAATGATCTGATAGTATTCATCTTCAAAGACTTTAAACGCGACAGCTGCTTGCTCAGCCTCAAATTTTATCTGTATCTGTTGCTGTTGCAGTATCCGCTCAAGAGACACATCATCTGCCGACTGATGAATCCGCAACAGTCTTATATCATCTTCCGCCCGCTGCCCCATGCGCACACGATACAACACAGGAATAGTTGAGCCAAGATAATCGCGTATAAAAAAGAGCCCACGATTAGTCTGTGACAGATTCAACAGCAATGGATCCAGCGCGATTGGTGGCGCCAATAAAACGTCACCGGCAGCATTCTCCAGGTAAGTCCACAGATCCGGAGACTGATCAGCCCGATAGCACTCAAACTGTTCCGCAGAAGTTCCCTTAAATCCCTCAACCACGGTCAAAGTAAAGTGCGTGCCCTGCTCCCAGATCAACTCCTGCAAGGGCAGTTCCACGGACCGTATATCCTGCACATGGACCCCCGACACGCCGGTGCGAAACAACGGCTCAGGCACCGTGCGCAACACTTCGCCGTAAAAGACCGCCGTGGAGGAATTATAGATACGCGCCAAATCCCAGGTATTATTGGCCTGTGACTGTGCTTGAGCACCTAAAGACAGTAACGAGCCGACCGCACCCGCTATAGCAATATGATTCATTCATACAGAACTAAACCGATCCTCCAAATTAGCTAGATAAAAACAATCGATATCAGTGATAACACTCACTTTCTATTGTCTATCTACCACACGATAAAAATCCATAAACTACTTACTGATCTACAGAAAAATACGAATGAAATCCCTGACTCGACCAGCCATTCAAGTCAATGAAGCTTACGCTCTATCAGCATCCTCAATTTCTTTCACTCACTGCATTGCAGTCTTCAGGATCTTCATGCTTGGTCCTATCCTTAGGCTAATATTTTGCTTTGACTCATTTGCCGGTTAGTATTCGATAAAATTGCTAATTTACTTACGTTTAGGTAATACTTGATTATAAACGTTTTTTAAAATGGTCGATAAGAATTATCATATTAAGATATATCAATTGATCAAACCCAAAAGATATTTAACGAACTAACCGATATATAAATAAAATGCTAAAAAATGATAAGCAGCCCGCTAATTCTTGATGATTCTTTAAATATTTGTAACGGTGTTTACTCTGTGACAACACGACGAAAAAAAAGCAAATATACCCTAGGATTTAGTCTAGCTGAAGTCATGATTGGTATGTTCGTCTTCAGCTTACTAACGTTAGGTCTGACTAAAGCACTTATCTTTTCACTGAATCAGTCGGATGCGATCATACGCAAATCTGTTGCGCACAATATTGCTTACGGATATGCCGAGCAAATGATGGCTCTGCAGTTTGATGTGGTGGAAACAGCACTCAGTGGTAATGATTCAATCATTTTAAAAACATCGATGTTGAAAGCCCTTAACGGCAATATTCAATTAGATGACGCCATCAGTTTTGGTGTGCAATTTGAGAAAAACATCATAATGGATGTCACCACTGAAGGAACAGATGAAGGTGTCCCAAAAGTAGTGATGCCAATGAGATTTACTGCAGATGTAGTTGATTTAAACACAGGAGCAAATCCCTTGGAAGCAGTTCAAATTACACTGAACTATAGCTATTTACTCCAGAAGCGTGACGCTGATGACGATTCCGCATGGATCAATGACGCAGTACATTTTGTTAAATCATCTATATCACTGAATTAAACGCTAAAAAATGTACCCCTAAAAAGTATATGAGTCATTCTAAATCAGCGTTCACCCTAGTTGAAATCATGGTCGCCATGACTATTGGAGTAGCATTACTAGCAATGATAACACCTTTTGTAACGGAGTGCTTAAAGACTTCATTAAGTGTCACTAACAAACTCGATATAGAACTTTCCATACGCAAAATTACCAACGAGTTAACTGATGAGGCACGAGAATCCAATAGCTTCATCATCTACAAGTCCTTCTTCGATCAAGGCCATGATATTGCAGGTAGCTTTAGATCGACCGGCAGTGGTCAAACTTCGGCAGATTATCGCCAGCGCAATGGCCAATTTGGTAATTTTTGCATCTTAATATTTTACGGTGACGATCCCACCCCTAGCGATGCCATTCCGCCACCCATCGAGCGTATCGTTGGCTACTATCTCAATACGTATACGCTGGCCGAAGAAGCTGAGCTTAAAAAGTTCGACATAAACATTCCTGCAAACTCGCAGTACCAACCCATTGAAGAGCTGATTCCTGCACAAAATCTAAGCCTAAATCACGAAGTTGTGATTAAGCAAGCCGCAGGTCTAATCTCAGGCTATATGTTCTACAATCTTTCTGAACTTAGCATTATGGTAAATTGCATGGTCATTCACGATAACCCGTCGAAGAAATCGTCCGGCACCTATAACTTCACAATATCTCCTAGAGGGTAACCTTATGAACATATACAAAAATGATTCGTCCCGCAATGGGTCCGTCTTACTTTCAGTACTTATAATTACATCTTTGGTTTTTATACTAGTGGCCTCAATTATCACGCGCACGAATAACGCTTTGCTAATAACAGAGCGACATGTTGCCAGATTGAAGGCCAAAGCCGCAGCGGAATCCTTAATTGAATATGGTGCCGCGGACCTTGCATTGCGATTTTCTCGGCAAAGTTCCTTACCAGTAGATGAATTACACGTCGGAAAAAATCCTTTGAAAATTCCTGAGTCAGCTAAAGCCTTTTTTGCAGATTCCGATGTTATCTATGACAGTCTCAAATTGCAGGCCGGCAACATTCCGACTGGCGAGTGGAAACTCATCCATACGGATAACCCCATGAACGAATTTGACTCATTTCGGGGCAGAAGTGTCTACAGTCGCGAAATCAACGTTTATAGTGCCGCGAGTGTAAATATTTCAGGGCAAAGCTCGGTGTCCGTATATGCCCGAGAGCGTTTCGAAGTCCGAGACGCGCCACTATTTACGAATGCCATCTTCTACAACGGAATACTAGAAATTAATCCTGGCTTGGATATGGATATCGCCGGACCAGTGCACTCCAACAAAGATATGTATCTTGCCGCTAGATCTGGGGCATCCTTGAATTTTTACGACAAAGTATCTACGGCCGGAAGTATCCTGCATGATGAAATCATACCCGTTCACATCGGGGGTGATGTAAATTTACCGACGAGCCTTAATCCCCTAGTCCTTAAGCCAATGAATTCTAATTCAGGTATACTTGATTCTAATGCTAGCAGTTGGAGTGAGCAAGCTCCTAGCCGTTGGAATGGCTACGTGGAGGACAGTATTTTGGGCGCCGTCACCCAAAACGTGGTCGCTTTCGATGACTACGTTCCAGATGACCCCTACACCTCGGTCAACGAAAAAAATAATGCAGGTTACGCCATAATTGAGCCACTACTGCCTTCTGATCACCCAGATCGAAAAAATCCCAGTATTCGCGCTCAAAAGATGGCTTACCAGGCGGGTCTACTGATTAAATTGGAGCCAAATGGACAGCTCAAAGCGTATACCCCTAAGCGCACCAATCCAAACGATCCAAGAAGTGATCCACAGCAGGATATCTTTGGCGATATCATTTATGACGTAGTTGATTTGCCACCTGATGTCATTGGAGACCCCGATGACACCTACACATCAATACAAAAAAATGAGCCAGAGTATTACGATTACCAACCAGCTAGCACTGAGACGCAAATACAATGGGTTAAACAAGGCAAAAAATGGAAAGAGGTGACTGTGCAGCTGCAGATTCCCGCTGAAATCCGGGGAGGATTCTACGATCATCGAGAAAACAAAGGTATCGATACAGTTGCACTAGATGTTCAGCGGCTAAAGGAATATATCGATAGCAAGAATAACTCCAGCACGGGATTTAACGGAACCTATGATGTTGATAAGAATTGGAACGGCGTCGTCTATGTCGAATTTCCTACAAGTAACGATCTATCCACCATCGATAACACTCAATATGCACATGGCACATCTTCGGGTCAAAATTCCTACAATATAGTACCAGCTGTGGATCCAAACATTTATACCGAAAGAGCCTTGGTCATCATGGATGCCAAGGAAATACCAGAGCCACCAAATACTGCAGTAGAAGGTTTCTCGATAGCTACCAATGCCCCTGCTTATGTGATCGGCTCCTTTAACGCAGACGGGATTCCACATAGCCAAGATTCGACCACACCTGACGACAACTCGGAGAAGCCCGCCGCAATCTTTGCAGATGCGTTGACACTTCTTTCAGATAGTTGGGACCAAAACAGAAAATTCAGCATGGAAGATGGAAGAAATACGATTGAAAATAAACGACCAGCCAGTAGTTATCTTGAAATTGCTGCAGCTATTGTCACAGGCACGCCAAATACAATTGTAGATGATGCGCCCTTCCCGACTACCGACCCCAATCGTCCACTTAGCCTTGGCGTGGTAAATTTACCCAGATTTCTAGAATACTGGGGTAGTGCCCGCCAAGTCACTATTCGTGGATCGCTTGTCTCTCTTTTTGAGAGTGAAGTCAGACCTGATGGGGCGCCTACAAATTTCAACAATCATTATGTGCCTCCGAAGAGAGACTGGGGGTACAATACTCTTTTTCAAAATGGACAATTTCCACCAGGTAATCCAGTCGTAAGAAATTACCGACGGCTAAATTTCGAAGAAATCACACAGACGGAATATAACGCTGAATTAGCTGCTATAAACTAAAAGGAAAGCCTATATTCATGAATAGAATTGCATTGTTATTTTTATCGTTGTTTTGCCTATCCGCGACTTCAGCGGTGCCGTTTGTTCCCTTAATTAGCTGCAAAGTCGAACCGCTAAATGTGCGCTTGGAGCGAGAAATATTAGATGGATTTGAGGCACGTTCCATCGTCATTTCAAATAAGGAGGTCGAGTTTCGTGCACCGGAAAGTAGCCTGTTTAAAATTATGACCACAGGAACTGGGATAGTTAGAATTATTGTTCCGGAAATTCCCGATTTTACAGCCGACATTGCGTTCTACCCGGTGCTTGATTGCCTGGGCAATCCGCTCGAAGATTACATGCCAGAATACCTAGATAAAATCGAAGTCATTGCCAGCCAACAGGACGTTAACTTTGTACGAGATGATTCAGGGAGCATCGCCTACCGACTCAAAGGAGACCAGAATTCGAGGGACATACGTACTCCTGATGGCACCTTAATCCACAATAGCTCTTGGACCACTCATCCCTTAATTTTCGGGCACCGATATTTCCTTTTAGAGTATGAGGTGATACGTAATCGAGACCAACTCAACGAAGTGCGAACTAAAGTGTCTGAGGCGCTCTTAAATATTGGCTACTACGATGTACGCATAGTAATCCAGGCATCTTCTGAGAACTACGAACGCTTACAACCTAAGATCATCAACTACATTGAGTCTTTCATCACCGACTTCTCGTATGAGGATAAGATGTTCTCTCACCCACCTGAATAATTTCAAACATCGGGATCTACTCGATTCTTACAATAGAATGAACGGTATTTACTAGATCCATCTGTCAATCTACACTAGGAGCCCTATAGCCGAATAAGTCTATCCCAGGGCACTGAATCACTTGCCTTGTAAATCAGGCAATAGTTAAAAAGAACGCTCTCACGAAAAAGCCCCGACTGAAATCAGTCGGGGCTTTGCTGTGAATCGTATGACTAAGCGATTAGTGCATACAGTTTCAAGTGTGTGCTTTACATCATGCCACCCATGCCACCCATGCCGCCCATGCCGCCCATGTCTGGCATGCCAGCAGGTGCGCCACCTTCTTCAGGGGCGTCTGTGATCATGCACTCAGTCGTGAGGAGCAGACCAGCAACCGAACCAGCATTTTGCAATGCAGTGCGTGTTACCATGGCTGGATCAACGATCCCTGCAGCAAGGAGATCAACATATTCACCAGTTGCAACATTGTAGCCCTTCGCGCCCTTGGATTTGAGAACTTCAGCGACGACAAGCGAACCTTCAACACCCGCATTTAAGCACAACTGGCGAAGTGGCGATTCAATCGCACGACGAACGATTTGCGCACCGAGTTCTTCGTCGCCTTCAAGTTCAGAAGCTGCCTTTTCGATTGCCTTTGCAGCGCGGAGCAATGCAACGCCTCCACCAGGAAGAATGCCTTCTTCAACAGCTGCACGTGTAGCGTGTAGCGCATCGTCGACGCGGTCCTTCTTCTCTTTCATTTCTGGCTCAGTCTGGGCGCCGACGTTAATCACTGCAACACCCCCAGCAATCTTTGCAAGACGCTCTTGGAGCTTCTCACGATCATAGTCGGAAGTAGTTTCTTCGATCTGTCGGCGAATCAATTTCACACGACCCTGAATTTCAGAACTCTTACCAGCACCTTCAACGATCACGGTGTTTTCTTTGTCCACCGTGATACGCTTAGCACTACCAAGATCGCTAATTTGAACGTTCTCAAGCTTGATACCAAGATCTTCAGTAATGCAGCGACCACCAGTGAGCACTGCAATGTCTTCAAGCATTGACTTGCGACGATCACCAAATCCCGGAGCCTTCACCGCTGCAACATTCAATGTGCCACGAAGCTTATTTACTACCAATGCAGCAAGTGCTTCGCCCTCGATATCTTCAGCAATGATGAGTAATGGCTTGTTAGTCTTGGCGACGACTTGAAGCAGTGGCAGGATCTCATTGAGGCTACTGATCTTCTTCTCGTGGATCAGAATATGTGCGTCGTCAAAATTGACTTCTTGTGCTTCTGCATCGGTGCAGAAGTACGGAGAGAGGTAACCCTTGTCGAACTGCATACCTTCAACCACGTCGAGCGATGTTTCGATACCCTTGGCTTCTTCAACAGTGATAGTGCCATCCTTGCCGACACGATCCATCGCGTCTGCAATGATGTCACCAATTTCTGAGTCCCAATTCGCAGAAACAGTTGCAACCTGACGAATTTCTTCGCGGTCCTTCACGCGCTTGCTTTGCTTTGCAAATGCCGCAGTGGCGGCAGCGACTGCCTTATCGATGCCACGCTTAAGATAGATAGGGTTCGCACCCGCAGCTACATTCTTGATCCCTTCACGATAGACTGACTCAGCAAGTACGGTCGCTGTAGTCGTACCATCGCCTGCAGAGTCTGCAGTCTTGGAAGCCACTTCGCGCACCATTTGCGCACCCATGTTTTCGTAAGGATCGGCAAGATCGATTTCTTTAGCAACCGACACCCCGTCTTTAGTCACTGTTGGAGCACCGAATTTCTTGTCGATAAGGACATTGCGACCCTTTGGCCCCAATGTTACTTTTACTGCTTTAGAGAGAGTCTCAACACCAGCAAGAATCTTCTTGCGTGCTGCTTCATCAAATAGGATTTGCTTAGCCATAATTTGTAATTATTTATTCGTTATTGTTAAGTATATTGATTGGCGATTAACCAATCACACCAAGGAGGCTATCTTCTTCGACAAGGATATATTCTGTGCCGTCAATTTTGACTGGAGTGCCACCATATTGAGGGAGGAGAACCTTGTCGCCGACTTTGACGTAGAAAGGCTTGTCGTCTGCCTTGCCTGTGCCGAGTGCAACAACTTCTGCTTCCTGAGACTTTTCCTTTGCGGAATCAGGAATGATGATGCCGCCGCGGACTTGTTCATCTTCTTCAATGCGCTTTAAGAGAACGCGTTCACCGAGTGGTTTGATTTTCATAATATTCTATATTTTAGTTTGGAGAATTATTAAGAGGAGTTAGACGGCAGAAGTTGGAAGTTAGTTTTAAAACACCTACAGTAACAATGAAGTAACCATCGGTAAGTCATTCTAGTTTCTTCCCCCTATCTTCTAACTCCTTTTAAAAGATTTATTTTTTGTCTTCGTCGACGACCTCGAAGTCGGCATCAACAGTCTCAGCATCTTGTGCTGGCTTTGGCTCTGAAGTAGCATCACCTCCCGGCGCTGCGCCCTCTGGTCCAGTTGCGGCGCCTTCTGCTGCTTGCTGACTATACATCTCTTCAGCGAAGGACTGCATGATTTCCATGATCTTATCCTTCGGTGCTTTCAACGCGTCAACATCGGCTTCTTGATTCTCCAGTACGGCTTTGCCTTCTGCAATCGCAGCTTCGAGCTCAGTCTTTTTGTCTGCAGGGATCTTGTCGCCTAGGTCTGTGATTTGCTTCTCAGCCTGATAGACAATGTTATCGAGCTCGTTGCGTGCTTCGACACCAGCCTTCAGCGCTTCGTCTTCGGCAGCATGTGCTTCAGCTTCGCGTTTCAACTTTTCGACTTCGTCCTTATCAAGGCCGGATGAACCGGAAATCGTAATGTTCTGTTCTTTGCCTGTGCCTTGATCCTTCGCGCTGACGTTAAGGATACCATTGGCATCAATATCGAAAGTCACTTCAATCTGTGGCACACCACGAGACGCGGATGGAATCCCGTCGAGACGGAAGTTACCGAGTGTCTTGTTATCCTTCGCCATTGGGCGCTCACCTTGAAGGACCTGAATATCCACTGCAGTTTGGTTGTCTGCATAAGTGGAGAAAGTTTGGCTCTTTTTGGTGGGGATGGTGGTATTACGTTCGATCATCGCAGTGGCAACACCGCCTGCAGTTTCGATCGCAAGTGTAAGTGGAGTCACATCGAGGAGGAGTACGTCGCGCACATCACCTTGCAACACACCACCCTGAATCGCAGCACCGATGGCAACGACTTCATCAGGATTCACACCTTGGTGTGGAGCCTTACCAGTTAGTTCCTTCGCAAGCTCTACAACTTTCGGTGCACGTGTCATACCACCAACAAGTACAAGCTCGCCGATTTCAGAGGTCGAGTGGCCTGAGTCTTTCAGGCATGCTTTATAAGGTGCTACAGTACGCTGGTAGAGCGCGTCACAAATCTGCTCAAGTTTTGAGCGAGTGAGCTCGATGTTGAGGTGTTTCGGTCCGCTCGCATCAGCGGTGATGAATGGCAGGTTGATGTCTGTGCTCTGCGTCGAGGACAATGCGATCTTAGCCTTCTCCGCTTCTTCCTTTAGGCGCTGTAGTGCCATCTTATCTGTACGCAAGTCAATGCCCTGCTCTTTCTTAAAGTCATCGACAAGAAAGTCGATGAGTGCGCTATCCCAATTATCACCACCGAGGTGCGTGTCACCATTGGTTGCCTTCACTTCAAAGACTCCATCTCCGATTTCGAGGATCGACACATCAAACGTACCACCGCCAAGGTCATATACAGCGATCACTTCGTCTTGGCCCTTATCGAGACCGTAGGCGAGTGCAGCGGCAGTCGGTTCGTTGATGATACGCTTCACATCTAGACCAGCGATTTGGCCGGCATCTTTGGTTGCTTGTCGCTGCGCATCGTTAAAGTAAGCAGGCACAGTGATGACCGCTTCAGTCACAGTTTCACCAAGGTATGCTTCGGCGTCTGCTTTGAGCTTCTG